>NZ_JBSHAP010000003.1:0-111185 GCF_053611565.1 Kitasatospora sp. NPDC054795 | reverse complement strand
CGGGCGCGGCGCGGTCCGGGGCCGGCGCCGGGGCGCCCCGCGCCCGGGGGGGGGGGTGGGCCCCGGACGGCCCGGGGCCGGGCGCCCGGCCCCGGGCAACGCACGGCCGAGCGCACCGGCCTCAACCGAGCACTCCGGCTTCAGGAGCGCCGTCGTCGTACCCTGCGCCCGGGGCGGGGCACCGGACCGCGCTCACTCCTCCCCGGGCCGCGGATCCGGGTTGATCGCCTGGCCGTCGATGGGCTGGCCCCAGCCGTCCTCACCGGCCGCGTCGACGCAGTAGCCGCTGCCCTCGACGTGCCCGCCCGCGCTCCGGCACGTGCCCGCGGTGACGTCCCGGCGCCCGCTCGCCGCCGCCGGACCGGCGGCGGCGGTGAGCAGGAGGACGGAGGCCGTCGCGGCGGCCACCCGGGCCGGGAGTGAGCTGTTCATGCGGACCACGACAGCACGCCGCCGGGCTCCCGGCGACCACGGGACGCCCGCCCGGGTGGCCGCCCGCCCCGGCTACTCCCGCGCCAGCACCGCGATGGCCGCGAGCAGCAGCGCCGAGCCCGCCAGCAGGCCCGCCGTCAGCGGCTCGCCGAGGAACAGCACGCCGATCACCGCCGCGGTCGCGGGCTCCAGCAGGACCAGCACCGCGGCCGTGGTGCCGGGCACGGCGGTCAGGCCGGTGAAGTACCAGCGGTAGGCGAACAGGGTGGGGACCGTACCGAGGAAGAGCAGCGCCACCGCGGTCACCACCGGGTCCCCGCCCGTCGGCAGGACGCCCTGGGCACCCTGGACGGCCGCGAGCGGGAGCAGGCAGAGCAGGCCGGTGGTGAAGGCGCCGGTGCCGGCCCGGGCCGAGCCGGCGCCGCGGGCCCAGAGGGTGAGGCCGCTCTGGCCGGCGCCGGCGAGGACGGCCAGCGCGACGCCGAGCGCCGGGCGCGGGCCCGCCGCCGGGGTGGCCACCAGGAGGGCGAGCCCGGCCAGGGCCAACGCCACCGCGGCCGCCGCTCGACGGGTCAGTCGCTCGCCGAGCAGCAGGTGGGCGCCGAGGCTGGTGAACACCGGCCCGGCGCCGATGGTGATCAGGGTGCCCAGCCCGAGCCCGGCGTACCGCACCGAGCCGAAGTAGGCGCACTGGCTGACCGCCAGGCCGAGCCCGGTCAGCACGGCGGCGCGCCACCGGGCGGCGCCCCGCTCACCGCCCCGCTCGCCGCGCGGTGCACGGTTCGGCAGCAGGGCCAGGCAGAGCGCGGCGACGCCGAAGCGCCAGCAGGAGACGCCCGCCGGGCCGAGCCCGCCGGTGCGCATCAGCAGCGCGGACAGGGCGCCGCCCACGCCCCAGGCGACGGCGGCGGCGGAAATGGACAGGAGGCCGTGCCGGAAGGGCACGGCGGCGTACGAGGTCATGCGTCGGTACTCCACGATGAGTTGCCGGTTCGGGTCCGCTGGGTGCGCGGGCGGCATTCATCGCCCCGGCCGCGGACTGGTCCGTCGGGCCGGAGTGGGTGGAGTTCGCCGCCCGCTAGCGGACCGGCGGCGGGAGGATCACGAGACGCATGGGAACAGCCTACGCCGCCGTTCGGTGATCGTTTCCGGCCCGCTCGGGCCGACTACGAGACACCACGGACCAGCCGACCTGCGACGAGATCGAGTCCCCCGGGCGTCGGACCCCCGTCGAGCACGCCGCTTCCACCGCGTCGGCCGCGCTGGACCAGGTGGACGGCGGGTGCATCGCCGTCCGGCTCCGCGGATCCGACGCCGATCCGTCGAGGCTGGTCGAAGTAGTCCGCTGAACCGTCAACCCTCCTGACGCCGAGAGCGACGTACGAGCACCGCGCCGATGGCGGCCCGCGCGGGCGGGTCGGAACCGGCGGCCTCCCCGAGGGCGGCAGCGGCGGGCACTCCCCGCGGCCACCCGACCCGGCACAGCCCCTCGGCGCGAACCTCGGTGCCCGCGATTTGGCATGCCGTCATTCCGGTCCGGCCACCGCAGACGAGCCGGCAGCACTCCAAATGAGCGAGCCGGCCCGGGCGCAATCTCACCGACCTCGTCCGAACCGTCAACTCGTCTTGGAATCAGGGGATTTGAGAAAACGTGACAGCCAGCCAAATCGACTGGGGAGGCAGTTCGATAGCGCATCTGACCACCCATTCGGCCCCCAGCGTCAACCATTTGGCGCGGATTAATATGACAGGCAGTTAGTCCGCCGATACGTTCATTCATGTCGGCACCAAGCCGATCCAGTCCAGAACAGGAAACCAGGAGAAGGTCCATGAAGAACATGACCACCGCCATTGTCCTCGCGGCGTCGGCGGCCGTGGCCGTGACCGGCATCACCTACGCGTCGGCCGCTTCCGAGCCCGTGGCGGCGGCCCCGGTCGTTCAGAAGGCCGCCCCGGCGGCCGCTCCCGCCCCGGCGGCGGCTCCCGCCCCGGCGGCCGCTCCCGCCCCGGCGGCCGCTCCCGCCCTGGCTCCGCTCGACGGCGGCACGAAGGGCAACGAGGGCAAGGACGAGGGGCGTCGCGAGCACCGCGGCATCATCCACGTCAACGAGCGGTCGTACTCCGCCGACGACTTCGGCTGCATCACCGTGATCAGCGGCCTGGGCGCGAAGTCGCTCAACGTCCGCAACGACAGCCACCGGACCATCGAGCTCTTCAGCGGCGCGGTCTGCGACAACGGCGCCCCCATCGCCACCGTCGGGCCCCACAGCTCCAGCGACGGTGTGCGCCCGCACCACCACGGTGAAGGCATCGAGGTCGAGGACGGCGTCGTCGGCAGCTTCCGGGTCGTGCACCACGGCTTCGGCTTCGGCGGCGGGCGCGACTACGACAGGAAGAACTGATCCAACGGCATAAGTGGAGCCCCGGCCCGCCGTAATCGGGCCGGGGCACCTATATGGGCATCCTCCCACAGGTCCACGCGCCCTGCCCGCGAACGATGATCACTGCGGCGGCGCAGCAGCGACCGCCCCGTGACCCGGAGAGCTGAACCCAGCACGTCCACGGCACATCGGGGCAACACTGCGTGGAGGTCCCGCGATCCGGTCGATCGGATCGCGGGACCTCTTCACGCCCACCCGCAACCGTCGCTCGACACCCACCGACCCACGTCCGCCGACCGGCATGACCATGCGGAAACCGTCACTTCCATGCATGGGCGCGTGCTCCATATTGCCGGAGCCCGAGAGGGAAGCTCAGTTCACGCTCAAATGGTGAACCTACTCACCAGTCACGTAACAGACAACTGAACAGACAGCCTCCTACCTGCAGGGACGTCCAGAAAAGAATGTAAATATTCAGTAATGAAATCTGTGCAGGGGCCGCTGAAAAGTCCTACTGTGTGGCAACTCTCATCGCTCCGCCCACCTCGGGGCCCCCACCCACAGAGAGATCGTTCATGGCTTCCCTCAACCAGATCTCCCCGCCCGATCAGGGCACCGGCTCCGAATCCGGGACCACCCACCGGTCGCTCAAGCGGCACGTCGGACTCATCGGCCTCATGTGGGCCTCGGTCGGATCGATCATCGGCTCCGGCTGGCTGTTCGGCGCGAAGGAGGGCGTCATGGCGGCGGGCCCGGCCGCCGTCCTGTCCTGGGGCATCGGCACCGTCGCGATCGTGCTGCTCGCGCTCGTGCACGCCGAGCTCGGCAGCATGTTCCCGGTCTCGGGCGGCACCGCGCGCTACCCGCACTACGCCTTCGGCGGCCTGGCCGGCATGTCCTTCGGCTGGTTCTCCTGGCTGCAGGCGGCCACCGTCGCGCCGATCGAGGTCGAGGCGATGATCGGCTACGCCCGGCACTGGTCCTGGGCGGGCGGCCTGCTCAACGACAACAACACCCTCACGGCCAGCGGCTTCGCCGTCTCCACCGTGCTCATGGCGGTGTTCGTCGCGGTGAACTTCCTCGGGGTGCGCGTCCTGGCCCGCACCAACAACATCGCCACCTGGCTGAAGATCTTCGTCCCGCTGCTCACCATCTTCGTGCTGGCCGCGACCAACTTCCACGGCTCCAACTTCACCTCGCACGGCTTCGCGCCGTTCGGCGCCCAGGGCGTGCTGGCGGCGATCAGCACCAGCGGCATCATCTTCGCCCTGCTCGGCTTCGAGCAGGCCATCCAGCTCGCAGGTGAGAGCCGCAACCCCAAGCGCGACATCCCCCGCGCCGTGCTCGGCTCGGTCGCCATCGGCAGCCTGATCTACACCCTGCTCCAGGTCGTCTTCATCGGCGCGCTGCCCGTCAGCGCCTTCGCCAACGGCTGGGACAAGCTCGACTTCCCCGGCATCGACGGCCCCTTCGCGGGCCTCGCCACCGTGGTCGGCCTCGGCTGGCTGGCGTGGGTGCTCTACATGGACGCCGTGATCTCCCCCGGCGGCAGCGGCCTGATCTACACCACCTCCACCTCGCGCATCTCCTACGGCCTGAGCCGCAACGGCTACGCCCCGCAGAGGTTCGAGGAGCTCGACAAGAACGGCGTGCCGTGGTTCGGCCTGGTCATCGCCTTCGTCACCGGCGTGATCTGCTTCCTGCCGTTCCCGAGCTGGCAGGAGCTGGTCGGCTTCATCACCTCCGCAAGCGTGCTGATGTACGCCGGCGCCCCGCTGGCCTTCGGCGCGATGCGCCGCCGCCTGCCCGAGCACGAGCGCCCCTACCGGCTGCCGGCGGGCGAGCTGATCTCCCCGGCCGCGTTCGTGGTCTCCAGCCTGATCATCTACTGGTCCGGCTGGCACACCCTCTCGCGCCTGGGCATCGCGATCGTGCTCGGCTACGTCCTGCTCGGCAGCTACGCCGCGTACGCGATCAAGAAGGGTCTGCCGAACGCGCCCCGGCTGAGCTGGAAGTCCGCCCAGTGGCTGCCGCCCTACCTGGTGGGCCTCGGCCTGATCTCCTGGCAGGGCAGCTTCGGGGACGGCACCGGCAACATCCCGATGTGGGCCGACATGGCCCTGGTGTCGGTGTTCTCGCTGGTCATCTACTACTGGGCGATCCGGGTGGCGCTGCCGACCGACGCGATCGAGCAGGAGATCGCCGACGTCGAGGTGGTCGACGAGGGCGGCCACTGACCGCCGCCGACCGACAGGAAGGGCCCGCCGGCCGTGCGACCGGCGGGCCCTTCCGCGTCCTCAGAGGCTCAGCACCGTCCGCAGCGCCGTGACGAGCTCGGCCTCCGCGTCCTGCGCCGGACCGGGCGAGCGCCAGGCGACGAAGCCGTCCGGGCGGACCAGCACCGCCCCCTGCGGGCCGATGCCGTGCAGCGCGGCGAAGTCCGCGCCCGGCTCCGGCGCCAGATCGTCCTCGGCGCCGTCGCCGATCCGGAAGCCGTCCAGCGGGACGGCCAGCCGGTCGGCCGCCCGCCTGCCGCCCGCCTGCCAGGCCCCGCCCTCGGGGCCGGTGAGCAGCACCATCGCCTGCTCGTACAGGTCCAGCGTGGAGAGCTTCACGCCCGCGCGCCGCAGCCACTGGTGCGGGGCCCGGCTGCCCGGTTCGCCCGCCGACTCGAACTGCTCGGGGACCACCGGCCCGGCCCGGTCCGCGCCGATCACCGCGCCCACCGGGTAGCGGTAGCCCAGCGCCACCGCCAGCACCCCGGCCTGCCGGCCCACGCCCGGCGCCACCGCGTAGCCCGGGTGGCTGTGCTCGGCGGACCGGGCCGAGGCCCGCTCTCCGGTCACCCGGGCCACCGGGAGGCGCTCCTGCCCGTACGTCTCCAGCAGCCGCGGCCCGGCCCAGCCGCACAGCACGGCGGCGACCTTCCAGGCCAGGTTGTGGGCGTCCTGGATGCCGGTGTTGGAACCGAACGCCCCGGTCGGGGACATCTCGTGGGCGGAGTCCCCGGCGAGGAAGACCCGCCCGGCGCCGTACCGCTCGGCCACCCGCTCGGCGGCGTGCCAGGGAGCCCGGCCGGTGACCTCGACGTCCAGCTCCGGCAGGCCGACGGCGGTGCGGATGTGCCGCTCGCAGCGCTCGTCGGTGAAGGCCTCCAGCGGCTCGCCGTCCTCCGGGTGCCAGGGCGCGTGGAAGACCCACTCCTCCTGGTTGTCCACCGGCAGCAGCGCGCCGTCCGCCTCCGGGTTGGTCAGGTAGCAGGCGATGAAGTGCCGGTCGCCGACCACCTCGGCCAGCCGCTTGGCCCGGAAGGTGATGCTGACGTTGTGGAACAGCTCGCCCTTGCCGGACCGGCCGATGCCCAGGCTCTCCCGGACCGGGCTGCGCGGGCCGTCCGCGGCGATCAGGAAGTCCGAGCGCACCACCCGCTCCTCGCCGCTCTCCCGGCAGCGCAGCACCGAGGTGACGCCGTCCGCGTCCTGCTCGAAGGAGATCAGCTCGGTGCTGAACCGCAGGGCGCCGCCCAGCTCGCGGGCCGCCCGCCGCAGCACCGGCTCCAGGTCGTTCTGGCTGCACAGGCACCAGGAGCTGGGGCTGAACCGGGCCAGCCGGCCGCCCGGGTCGATCTCCCGGAACAGCCACTCCTGCTCGGCGCCGGTCAGCGAGGGCGCCTGGAGGATGCCGTGGTTGGGGGCCAGGATCGAGGCCGCCTCGCGGATCGCCGGCTCGATCCCGGCCACCCGGAACAGCTCCATGGTCCGCACGTTGTTGCCGCGCCCCCGCGGGTGGTGCGAGGTGTCGGCGTGCTTCTCGACCAGCAGGTGCCGGACCCCGAGCCGGCCGAGGAAGAGTGAGGCCGACAGCCCGACCAGCGAGCCCCCCACGATCAGGACCGGCACCCGGTCGTCAATCTTCGGATTCATCGATTGCTCCGCCCTGTCAGGGGATTCCGCGGCCCGGCGACTGGGCTCGGCGCCGCCCTCGACGGGCCCGCTCAGCCGGGGCCCGGCTCTTCCATCCCCCGCCGGAGGCGGCCCGTGCCGCCCCTTCGCCCGGATGGCCCGCAAATCTCGCGCCGCGCCCGGTGCGCCGCCCACGATCGACCTCAGGCCTGGCGCCGACTCGCCCGGCCGAACCGCCGTCGCACCGCCCTCCCAGGCCGGGGAGCACCCGCCGGGCACGGCCGACACGGCCCGCAGCGTGCGGCCCAGAGCAGAAAGTGGATCATGACAACTCTGTCCGAACCCCAGCCGAAGCAGCAGGACGAGGCCGACACCCGGCTGCGAGTGGTGCTGATGCTGGAGATCCAGGACGGCGCCCAGCAGCGCTTCCTCGACGTGTACGAGCAGTTGCGCCACCAGGTGGCCTCGGTCCCGGGCCACGTCAGCGACCAGCTGTGCCAGTCGATCAACGACCCGCGCCAGTGGCTGATCACCAGCGAGTGGAAGGACCAGGAGACCTTCCTGGAGTGGGTGGACAGCCCGGCCCACCGGGAGATGGTCAAGCCGATGCACGGCTGCGTCAGCGACAACTTCCGCTCGCTGCGCTACGCCGTGCTGCGCGAGACCTCCGCCGCCGGCTCCACCGGCACCCGGGCACCGATGGAGGTGCCGCCCGGGCTGCCGCGCACCACCCCGGCCGGGCACGTCGGCCCGCCCAAGGCCCCGCCGGGCCCGGACGGCGTGGTCCGCCACGCGCTGACCTTCACCGTCAAGCCCGGCAGCGAGCCCGAGGTGGCCCGCATCCTGTCCGGCTATGCCTCCCCCCGGGCCGAGGTCGACGAGCACACCCGGCTGCGCCGCACCTCGCTGTTCATGCTCGGCAACCGGGTGGTCCGCGCCGTCGAGGTGGTCGGCAACCTCGGCGACGCGCTGCGCCACGTGGCGATGCAGCCCGAGGTGCGGGCCGTCGAGGAGGCGCTGAACCCGCACCTGGAGGAGGCCCGGCAGCTGGGCGACCCGCAGGCCGCCCGGGCGTTCTTCGCCAGGGCCGCACTGCCCGCCCGGCACCAGGCGATCGCCAGCTCCCCCGCCTCCGGCCGGCTGCACCGGCACGCCGTGCTCTACCCGGTCCGTCCGGGCCGCGGACAGGACGTGGCCGAACTGCTGGCCGAGCACGACAACCTGGCCACCGCCGACCCGACCGGGCCGGTCGCGGCCGCCACCGTCTTCCACCGCGAGGACGTGGTGGTGCGCCTGGTCGACCTGCGGGTGCCGGCCGAGGCCGACCCCGCCGCCGCCCTCGGCGTGGCCGACGACCGGCAGGCCGCCGTGCTCGCCGGACTGCTGGACCTCGGACCGCAGAGCGACCTGCGCACCGCCACCGGGCTCGGCGCCTTCCTCGCCGCCCGCGCCATGAACCCGGTCACCGACCGCAGTTCCGCCGACCCGATCAACAACTGACGCTCCGTCATCTCACGGGAGAACTCCATGACCACCCAGTCCCCACGGATCGTCAGCGTCCACGACGCGCCGGAGAACCGCCGCCACGGCGCCGAGCTGCGCACCATGCTCACCCCGACCAGCTGCGGCGCGACCAGCGGCTTCATGGGCCTGGCGATCGTCAAGCCCGGCGAGCGGATCCGCGAGCACTACCACCCGTACTCCGAGGAGTTCGTGTTCGTCGTCTGCGGCGACCTTGAGGTGGACCTGGACGGCGAGCCCCATCCGCTCAAGCCGGACCACGGCCTGATGATCCCGATCAACATGCGCCACCGCTTCCGCAACGTCGGCGACACCGAGGCCCGGATGGTCTTCCACCTCGGCCCGCTCGCCCCCCGCCCCGACCTCGGCCACGTGAGCACCGAGGGGACCGCGGCGTCCGGACCGCCGGAACACGCCAAGGTGGGCTCGTGACCCGGCGCGTCGCCGTCACCGGGATCGGTGTGGTCGCTCCCGGCGGGGTCGGCGTCCCGGCGTTCTGGGACCTGCTGACGGCCGGCCGCACCGCGACCCGGGGCATCACGCTCTTCGACCCCACCGGGTTCCGCTCCCGGATCGCCGCCGAGGTCGACTTCGACCCTGCGGCCCACGGACTGGGCCCGGCGGACGTCCAACGGGCCGACCGCTACGTGCAGTTCGCGATGGTCGCGGCCGACGAGGCGCTCGCCGACGCCGGCCTGGACCTGGCCGCCGAGGATCCGTGGCGGATCGCCGTCTCGCTCGGCACCGCCGTCGGCGGCACCACCCGGCTGGAGCACGACTACGCCCTGGTGAGCGCGGCCGGAGCCCGCTGGGACGTCGACCCCGGGCAGGCCGAGCCACAGCTGCACCGGGCCTTCGCACCCAGCACCCTGGCCTCCGCGGTGGCCGAGCGGACCGGCGCGCACGGCCCGGTGCAGACCGTCTCCACCGGATGCACCTCCGGCCTGGACGCGATCGGCTACGGCTTCCAGGCGGTCGAGGAGGGACGCGCCGACATCTGCGTCGCCGGTGCCTCCGACTCCCCGATCTCGCCGATCACCGTCGCCTGCTTCGACGCCATCAAGGCAACCAGCGAGCGCAACGACGACCCGCAGCACGCCTCCCGCCCCTTCGACGCCGGCCGGGACGGCTTCGTGCTCGGCGAGGGCGGCGCCGTCCTGATCCTGGAGGAGCTGGAGCACGCCCGCCGCCGCGGTGCCCGGATCTACGGCGAGATCGGCGGCTTCGCCACCTTCGGCAACGCCTACCACATGACCGGCCTCACCAAGGAGGGGCTGGAGATGTCCCGGGCGATCGACCACGCGCTCGCCCACGCCCGGGTGGACCGCACCGAGGTGGACTACGTCAACGCGCACGGCTCGGGCACCAAGCAGAACGACCGGCACGAGACCGCCGCGGTCAAGCGCTCGCTGGGCGCGCACGCCTTCAGGACGCCGATGAGCTCGATCAAGTCGATGGTCGGGCACTCGCTCGGCGCGATCGGCGCCATCGAGGTCGTCGCCTGCACCCTGGCGCTCGCCCACGGCGTCGTGCCGCCGACCGCCAACTACGAGACGCCGGACCCGGAGTGCGACCTCGACTACGTGCCGCGCACCGCGCGCGAGCTGCCGCTGAGCCACATCCTCTCGGTCGGCAGCGGATTCGGCGGATTCCAGTCCGCCGTCGTGCTCAACAGAACGGGGTGAGATCCATGACGTCACGTCAGCAGGGCCGCCGGGCGGTGGTCACCGGCCTCGGCGTGGTGGCACCGAACGGGGTCGGGGCCGATGCCTTCTGGAAGGCCACCCGGCAGGGCGTGAGCGTCCTCGACCGGATATCCCGCGAGGGCTGCACCGGGCTTCCGCTCCGGATCGCGGGCCAGGTGAACGGGTTCGATCCGCAGTCGACGATCGACAACCGATTCCTGGTGCAGACCGACCGTTTCACGCACTACGCGATGGCCGCCGCCGACCTCGCGGTGGCGGACGCCGGGTTCCGGCCCGACCCGGAACAGCCCTTCGCGGTCGGCGTGGTGACCGCGGCCGGCTCCGGCGGTGGCGAGTTCGGCCAGCGCGAACTCCAGCAACTCTGGGGCCAGGGACCGAAGTTCGTCGGCCCTTACCAGTCCATCGCCTGGTTCTACGCGGCCAGCACCGGCCAGATCTCGATCCGCGGCGGCTACAAGGGCCCCTGCGGAGTGGTCGCCAGCGACGAGGCCGGCGGGCTGGACGCCCTCGCACACGCCGTCCGCGCGATCGAGCGCGGCACCGACGCGGTGGTGGCCGGCGCCGCCGAGGCCCCGCTGGCGCCGTACTCGATGGTCTGCCAGCTCGGCTACCCCGAACTCAGCCTGGCCGAGCGGGCCGAGCTGGCGTACCTGCCGTTCACCGCGCAGGCCTGCGGCTTCGCCCCCGCCGAGGGCGGCGCGATGCTGCTGCTGGAGGACGAGCAGGCGGCCCGCCTGCGCGGCGCCCGGGTCCGGGCGCTGCTGGCCGGGCACGGCGCCACCTTCACCGGCGCCTCCCGCTGGGCGGAGTCCCGGGAGGGGCTGGCGGCCGCCATCCGGATCGCGCTGGACGAGGCCCGCATCGCGCCTGAGGAGATCGACGTGGTCTTCGCGGACGCCCTGGGGGTGCCGGCCGCCGACCGGGCGGAGGCCCTGGCGCTGGCCGACGCCCTCGGCCCGGCCGCCGAGCGCGTCCCGGTCACCGCACCCAAGACCGGTACGGGGCGGGCCTATTGCGGCGCCCCGCTGCTCGACGTGACCGCCGCCGTGCTGGCCATGGAGGACGGCGTGCTGCCGCCCACCCCCAACGTCACCGAGGTCTGCCACGACCTCGCCCTGGTGACCGGCCGCGCCCGCCCGGCCGAGCTGAACACCGCCCTGGTGCTCAGCCGCGGGCTGATGGGCTCCAACTCCGCGCTGGTCGTCCGGCGCGTGCGGCCCTGAACCACCCACACCTTCGAAGGGACACCCCTGTGAGCAACACCCTCAGTTATCCGGAACTCGCCGAGCTGCTCAAGGCCCGGGCGGGCGTCGCCGTCGACCCGGGCGACCTGGCGCGGCCGGGCGCGGAGTTCGACACCTTCGGCGTCGATTCGCTCGGCCTGCTCGGCGTGGTCGGCGAGCTGGAGAACCGGCACGGCCTCAAGGTCACCTCGGGCGCCGAATCGGCCAAGACCCCGGCCGAGTTCCTGGAGCTGATCAACTCCTCCCTCGCCACGAAGGCTGGTGCCTGAGATGCCCGGACACACCGACAACGAGATCGTCATCGCCGCTCCGCTCGACCTGGTCTGGGAGATGACCAACGACCTGGAGAACTGGCCGCAGCTGTTCAGCGAGTACGCCTCGGTGGAGGTGCTGGACCGGCAGGGCAGCCTCGTCCGGTTCCGGCTCACCATGCACCCCGACGAGAACGGCCAGGTGTGGAGCTGGGTCTCCGAGCGGGAACCCGACCGGGAGGCGCTCTCGGTGCGCGCCCGCCGGGTCGAACCCGGCCCGTTCGAGTTCATGGAGATCCGCTGGGAGTACGCCGAGGTGCCAGCCGGCACCAGGATGCGCTGGATCCAGGACTTCGCGATGAAGCCGACCGCCCCGGTCGACGACGCCGGCATGACCGGCCACATCGACCGGAACTCGAAGATCCAGATGCAGCTGATCCGGGAGAAGGTCGAGAAGCGGGCGGCGGAGCTGTGACCGGCGTCCACCGGGCGCTGATCGTCGCCCGGATGAAGCCCGAGGCCGCACCGGACATCGCCGAGGTGTTCGCCGAGTCCGACCAGGGCGAGCTGCCGCACCTGATCGGCGTCACCGGCCGCAGCCTCTTCCAGTTCGGCGATGTCTACCTGCATCTGATCGAGGCCGACCGCCCGCCGGGCCCGGCCGTCGCCAAGGTCGTCGGGCACCCGGACTTCCGGACCGTCAGCGACCGCCTGACCGCCTACGTGCAGGCGTACGACCCGGCCACCTGGCGGGAGCCCAAGGACGCGATGGCGCGGGAGTTCTACCGCTGGGACCGCTGACCCGGCGCCTCCCCGATGGGCCCGCCCCCGGCCGTGTGCCGGGGGCGGGCCCACGCATGCCCGGCGGGACCGCCCCGCCGCGGACCCGGCCGTCTCGGACCCCGCTCCGCTCGGAGCCCCCGCCCCGGGTTCGCCCGACTCGGATTCACCCGGATCACCCGGCCGTACGAGTGAACACACCCGCGGACTCCACCCGAAAAGCTCACTCTCCGTACCGACAATGTCACGCTCCGATGGCAATCGGCCCCACGGTGGATGACTGTGGATCAGGCGCACCCCTGCGACTCCCCTTGCCCGGCACCGTGCCGGCAGTCGCGGTCGTGTGCACCGGAAGGATCATCCTCATGCGTTCTGCACGCACACTGCTCGCCGGGGCGGCCGTCGCCGCCGTACTCACTGTCGGTACCCCCATGGCCTTCGCCGACGGCGCCGCCAACCAGGCCAAGAACCTGACCTGGCAGGAGAAGCAGGACAACCCCGAGAAGATCTCCGAGGACCACAGGGGCAACGACGAAGGCAGGGGCAACGGCGAAGGCCGGGGCAACGGCGAAGGCCGGGGCAACGGCGAGCACAAGGGCAACGACGAAGGCAGGGGCAACGGCGAAGGCCGGGGCAACGGCGAAGGCCGGGGCAACGGCGAAGGCCGGGATGAGGACCACAAGGGCCCGCACGGCGGCGTGCACACCGGTGGTGGCGGCATGGCGCTGGCCGGCGGCGGGCTCGCCTCCGGCGCGGTGCTGCTGATCGGCGGCCTCGGGGCGGGCGCGTACGCCCTGCGCCGCGGCCGCCGCGCGTCCGGCGCGGTCGCCTGACGCCAAGCCCTCTGATTCCACCGCCTCCGGGCGCCTCCCCGCCCGGGGGCAGGCGCACCGGGGGCGGTGGGCCGTCGTGGAACAGATCGAGCGGAGGACAGGAATGACGGGCGGTCCCACCTCTGGAGCATCCCGGCTGCTGCGCGCGGGGATGGGCACGGCAGCGGTTGGGCTGCTGCTGATCTACAACTCGGTCGGCACCGGCACGGACTTCGGCGCGGAGGACGGCAGGCCCGTTCCCCCGGCGGCCACCGCGCCGGCCGTCCCCGGTCCTGCGGGCGCCGCGGACGCGGACGCGGACGCGGACGCGGCATCGCGCACGCCGGCGCTCGGACGCGCCAAGCCGACCCGGCTGCGGATCCCGCAGATCGCCGTGGACGCGCCGTTCACCGAACTGACCGTCAACCCGGCCGGCCAACTCGACGCGCCACCACCGAACGACAAGAACCTGGTGGGCTGGTACCGGGACGGCGTCACCCCGGGAGAGCGCGGCAGCGCGGTCCTGGCCGGGCACGTGGACACCACCACCGGCCCGGCGGTGTTCCTGCTGCTGAGCTTCCTGCAGCCGGGCAACAAGGTCGAGGTGAGCCGCGAGGACGGGACGGTCGCGGTGTTCTCGGTCGACTCGGTGGAGACCTTCGCCAAGAACGCCTTCCCCGACGTCAAGGTGTACGGCAGGACCCCTGACGCACAGCTCCGGCTGATCACCTGCGGCGGCGCCTACGACAAGAAGCAGCGGGACTACCTGAACAACGTCGTGGTCTTCGCCCACCTGGAGTCCTCGCACCCGGGCTGACCGGCGCACACGACGACCGCCGGCCCCCTTCGCTCGGGGCCGGCGGTCGTGCGTGCCGGTGGCCGTACCGCCGTACCGTCATACGGCGGATGGCGGTGGCGGGTGGCGGTGGCTCAGCCCGTCACGACGGCCTCGAAGGCGTGCAGGTAGGGGTTGACCGGGCGGACCGCGGTGACCGTCAGCCCGGCCTCCGCCATCAGCCCGACCATGCTCTCCTCGGAGTGCTTGGCACCGCCCACGTTGAGCATCAGCATCAGGTCCATCGCGGTGGTGAACCGCATCGAGGGGCTGTTGTCGACCAGGTTCTCCACCACCACGACGCGGGCACCGGAGCCGGCCGCCTTGACCACGTTGGCGAGGGTGCGGCGGGTGCTGTCGTCGTCCCACTCCAGGATGTTCTTGATGATGTAGAGGTCGGCGCGGACCGGGATCTCCACCCGGCAGTCGCCCGGCACCAGGCGGGCCCGGGCGGAGAAGGCCCCGCCGTCCTGGAGCCGCGGGTCGGCGCCGGCCACCACCTTGGGCAGGTCCAGCAGGGTGCCGTGCAGCGCCGGGTGCCTCTCCAGCAGGCTGGCCAGCACGTGGCCCTGGCCGCCGCCGATGTCCGCCACCGAGTCGATTCCGGTGAGGTCCAGGTACTCGGCGAAGTCCTCGGCGGACTGCCGGCTGGAGGTGGTCATCGCCTTGTCGAAGACCTTCGCCGAGTCGCCGGCGTCGCTGTGCAGGTAGTCGAAGAACTCCTTGCCGAACAGCTCGGGGAAGACGTTGCGGCCGGAACGCACGGCCTCGTCCAGCCTCGGCCAGGCCTCCCAGGTCCAGGGCTCGGTGCACCAGAGGGAGATGTAGCGCAGCGAGTTGGGGGCGTCCTCGCGCAGCAGCCGGGACATCTCGGTGTGCTCGAAGCGGTCGTCGCCGCTCGCCTCGAAGATGCCGTAGCAGGCGAGCGCGCGCAGCAGGCGGCGCAGCTGGCGGGGCTCGGTGTCGAGTGCGACGGCGAGGTCGGTGACGGTGGTCGGGGTGTCGCCGAGCACGTCGGCGACACCGAGCCGGGCGGCCGCGCGGACGGCGGCGGCGCAGGCGGCGCCGAAGACGAGTTCGCGCAGGCGCATCGCGGCCTGAGGGCTGGTATGGACGGGTGCGGTGGTCATGGCGGGTTCCTCGGGTCCTTGGGGGTTCCTGGGGCGGCGGGCGGCGAGGGGCGACGGGCCGGCGGCGGGAGGCGGGCGGCCGAGGGCCGGCGGCGCGGGTGGGAAGGGGGATCGACGGGCCGGCGGCCTGGGTGAGGGGGCGCCGGGGCTCAGCAGCGGCCGGCCGGCTCGGAGCGCTCGCAGGTGTTGCGGGCGAAGGTGTTGTCGGCGCCGGCGTCGCGGTCGGCGAGGTCGGCCGGACCGTTGCCGCTCAGTTCGTTGTCGGTGATCACGGCGCGGGCGTTGGAGACGCCGACGACGCTCCGGAAGAGGACGATGCCGCCGGAGAAGTCCGAGGTGCCCGTGTTGTCGCGGACCTCGTTCTCCGTCACCCGGGTGTCCTCGGTGCCGGTGAGCACGATGCCGGCGCCCTGGATGGCGCCCAGGCGCGGGTTGGCCGGGCAGAACTTGTTGTTGCCGACGACGGTGTTGCGCCGGACGTCGAGGTTCCCGGCGCGGGGCACGCCCTCGTCGCCGACCACGAAGACGCCGGCGCAGTTGCCGCTGATCCCGTTGTCCTGGACGGCCAGCCCGCGCAACCGGCGGACGGTGACGCCCACCCGGTTGCCGGTCAGCTCGTTGCGCTCGACGACGGTGCCGCCGGTGTCGGGCGAGCCGCCCTCGCGGTTGGCGTAGTTGGCGAGGAAGACGCCGGACTGGCCGTTGTCGGTCGAGCGGTTGCCGCGGATGACGGCCCGGGTGGACATCTCCTGGCTGATGCCCTGCTGGGCGTTGTCGTGGACGTAGGTGCCGCTGACGGTCAGACCGGTGGTGCCGCTGGCGTCGATGCCGTTCTTGCGGAAGCCGGTGACGGCGAGGCCGTGGACGGTGACGTCGGACAGCGGGTGCTCCTCGGTGCCGACCACGCAGATGCCGTGGCCGGCGGCGGCGCAGGCGTTCTCGGTGCCGTCCCCCGGGACGATCACGCTGTCCCGGCCGGCGCCGCGCAGGGTGATGCCGGGGGTGGTGATGCGGACGCTGCCCCGGTAGGTGCCGGGGAACAGCTGGACGGTGTCACCGGGCCGGGCGGCGTCGACCGCCCGCTGAATCGATTCTCCTGGCCGGACGTGGTGCAGCGGGAGGCCTCCGTCGGCGCGGGCCGCGGGGGCGGCGGCCAGGGCGGCGAGGACGGTGGTCAGGGCGGTGGCGGCGGCGGTGGCCGCGGCGAGGTGGTGGACCCGTCGCGTGGACATGAGTGGTGACCTGTTTCTTTCGGCGCGCGCGGTGTTTCGTGCGGGTGTCGTGGTCCCCCGCACGGGCCGGCGGTGTGGGCTGACGCGCTGTGCGCGGGCGGTGACGGCCGGTGGGTGCGGCCGTGTCGACGGTACGGGCGGCCGGATGGGCCCGCCACCAGGGCTGGGCTACGGGACTGACGGGGCGTCGACCGGACGTGGGACGGCCCGGCGTGGCGCGGGGTGGTGGGGGGCGGGGTGGTGGGGGGCGGGCGTGCCGTGCGGCGGGTGGGCGGCTGCGGCAGTCGTGGCGACGCGCCCGACCACGAGGGCGGTCGGGCGCGTCGGGCGCTTCGGCAGCGGCGCTTCGGCAGTGGCGCTTCGGCAGCGGGCTCGGCGGCCCGGGTCAGCCCGCGGCCGGGGCCTGCGGCCCGAGGCGGACGGGCAGCGCGGCGAGATGCCAGGCGGCCGGGTTCGGTCCGCGCTCGACGGCCTCCGGGCCGACCGCGAGAGCCAGCTGCGGGTACGTCCGCAGCAGCGTGTCGAAGGCGACGACGGCCTCCTGGTGCGCCAGCACCGAGCCCAGGCACCGGTGGGTGCCGTGGCCGAAGCCCAGGTGCGCCTCGTGGTGCCCCGCGCGGTCCGGCGCGCTCGCCCGGCGGACGTCCAGACGCTCCGGCTCGGCGTAGGCCCGCGGGTCGTGGTTGGCCCCGGCGAGGATCGGCATCACCGCCTCGCCCTTGCGGATCGGGGTGCCGGCCAGCGTGAGGTCCTCCGTCGCGTAGCGCGGCACCCCGCCGATGGTCGGGCCGCACCAGCGCATCAGCTCGTCGACGGCGGCGGGCAGCAGGCCCGGGTCGGACCGGACCAGTGCCAGCTGTTCGGGGTGGGCGAGCAGCGCGGCCGTGCCGTTGCCGATCAGGGTGGCGGTGGTCTCGTGCCCGGCCACGATCAGGTTGAGGATCAGCGAGACGGTCTCCACCGGGGCGAGGGTGTCGCCCTCCGCGGCGGCCAGCCGGGAGAGCAGGTCCTCGGCCGGTTCGGCCCGGCGGCGCCCGACCAGGTCGCGGGCGGCGGTCACCATGGCGCGCAGCGCCTCGTCCAAACCGGGCCCGGCGCCCCGGCCGAGGTAGGAGCTCCAGCGGCGCCACTGCGGGCGGTCGGCCTCGGGGATCCCGAGCAGCTCGCAGATCACCGTGACGGGCAGCGGGTAGGCGAAGTGCGCCACCAGGTCGACCACGCCGTCCGGGCCGGCGTGCCGGGGCAGCGCCCGGGCGTACTCCTCGGCGAGCCGCTCGATCCGGGGCCGCAGGCGCTCCACCGCACCGGCCGTGAAGGCGGGGTGCACCAGCCCGCGCATCCGGCGGTGCCGGGCGCCGTCCGCGCCGAAGACCCCGGCGCGCAGGTACTTCGCGCACTCCGGCGGCATGCCGCGGGCGCACCAGACCTGCTCGGTGCGGTGCGCGGGGGCGGGTGCGGGGGCGGCGGGCTCGTCCGCCGGGCCGGACGGGTCGGTGGCGGTGCCCACGGTGCCGACGGCGCCGACGGCTTCCGCGGCGATGACGTCCGTGGTGGCGTCCGTGGTGACGGCGGCGGTGGCGAGCTCGTCGGCGGGCTCGTCGGCGACGGGGCCGTCGACGGCGTTCACGTCGTTGACGAAGCGCGGGTCGGACAGCACGGTGCGGACGTCCTGGTAGCGGACGGCGATCCAGAAGGGCTCCACGCCGGGGATGGTGGCGCGGGCGAGCGGGGCGCGCTCGCGCAGGTCGGCGAAGGCCGTGAAGGGGTCGCGGATCAGGTGGTCGGCGCGCAGGTCGACGGTCTCGACCGGTTCGGCGGTGCTCACGGCTGCCTCCTCAGGAGTCGCGAAGTCCATCTGGTCACGGATCGTGACGGAGGTGGGGTGGGGTGGTCCCCGGGTTCCGGCCCGGATTCACTCGATCGAGCACAGCGAATCGTTTCTCCGGACCCCGGCCGACCCTCCCGGGCCACCCCGACCCGGTCACCCCGCTCCGCCCGGCCCGGCCCGCCCGACACCCCGGTCCGGGCGCGTGGCATGCTCGGGACCATGACCACCGTGCACGTACCGCCCGTCGCCGCTCTCCGCAACCCGATCGGTGCCCACGTCCCGGTGGCCGCGCGCGGACTCGCCGGCACCGGCCTGGCGTACGCGGCCCGGGTCGGCGCGGAGACGGTGCAGGTGTTCGTGGCCAACCCGCGCGGCTGGGCCACTCCCCCGGGCAACCCGGCCCAGGACGAGGAGTTCCGCACCGCCTGCGCCGAACAGGGCGTCCCGGCCTGGGTGCACGCGCCGTACCTGATCAACTTCGGCTCGGACAACCCGGCCACCCGCGAACGCTCCGCCGAGTCGCTGCGGCACTCGCTGCGCCGCGGCCACGCCATCGGCGCGCTCGGCGTCGTCCTGCACACCGGCTCGGCGGTCGGTACCGCGCCCGGCGGCGGATCGCGCCGGGCCGAGGCGATGGCACAGGTCCGGACGGACGTCCGGCCGCTGCTGGAGGAGCTGGACGCGCTGGGCGACGACGCGCCCTGGCTGCTGCTGGAGCCGACGGCGGGCCAGGGCAGCTCGCTCTGCTCGCGGCTGGAGGAGCTGGCCGCGTACATGGCGGCGCTGGACCATCACCCGAAGGTGGGGGTCTGCCTGGACACCTGCCACGCCTTCGCCGCCGGGCACGACCTGGCGGAGCCCGGCGGGGTGACGGCCGCGCTGGACGCCCTGGCCGCCGCGGCCGGTCCGGGCCGGCTGCGGCTGATCCACGCCAACGACTCCGAGGACGTGGTCGGCGCCCGCAAGGACCGGCACGCCAACATCGGCGCCGGGATGATCGGCGCCGAGCCGTTCCGCGAGCTGTTCGAGCACCCGGAGACGGCCGGGGTGCCCCTGGTGGTGGAGACCCCGGACCGCAAGCACGGCGGGGACGGCACCGGGCACGCGATGGACATCGCGGTGCTGAAGGAACTGCGGGACCGGGCGCGGGCGGCGGTCCGCGGCCCCGGAACCCGTCCGACGGACCTGCGGGAGCCGGCCGCCGCGGGACGGCCGTGAGCCCGGAGGCCGACGGGCGGCCTCCGGGCTCGGGGGCGGGGATCAGCAGCCGCAGTCGCTCTCGCTGTGCTCGGAGTAGTTGAACCAGGTGGCGTGCGGGCCGACCAGGCCGACGCCCGCGGAGCCGGACTCCAGGTGCTGTCCCTCCGACTGCGTCGGAGCGAAGCCCCCCGCCATGGCCGAGGTCGGGACCGCCACCACGGCACCGGCCACGGCGACGATCACGGCGAGCTTGCGGATCTTCCCACGAAGCGACATCTGATGTCCTTTGGTTCGTCTCTGGTCCTCAACCCGCGCCCCCGACCGGCCTGTTCGGCCGCCCGACGGGCCGGGCGGCGCCCCACCGGGGGCGCCGCGCCAACGTTGGCACACGAACGCGCGGCTTCGGGCGCGCGCCGCAACCGGGCTGAGGCGTTTGGGTGAGGCAACTCCCCCGGCCGGGCGAATCCGGGCGTACGTCGAGGAATACGGGCGTACCCGTGTGAATCCGGTCGAACGGCCGGACGGAGGGGGCCGGACGAGTACCCGTCCGGCCGTCCCGCGGCCGCAAGTCTTGCGGCGATGGACCGGGCGAACTGAACAAATCCCGGCGATTTGGTGCAAGGTGCCGCCCGGTCCGAGCATGAACGGTCGCTCCATGACGCTCCACCGAGCGCGAGCGCCAGCAGGAGCAGCACCACGAAAGGCGCACCACCCTCATGCAGACCAGTCCCGCCGCACCCCGGCAGGCGCCCCGACCGAGCGGCCCGGAGACCCTGGGACCGGTCGGCTCCCCGCCGGACGGCCCCGCGCCCCGGACCACCGGCCGCCGCTTCGGGCTGCTGACCGCCACCGCCCTGGTGATGGGCAACATCATCGGCGGCGGCATCTTCATGATCCCCGCCGCCGTGGCCCCGTTCGGGACGGTCAGCCTGGCCGCCTTCGGAGTGCTCACCGTGGGCGCGATCGCGCTGGCGCTGGTCTTCGGGCAGCTCGCCCGCCGCAACCCGCGCACCGGCGGGCCGTACGTCTACGCCCGCGAAGCCTTCGGGGACTTCGCCGGCTTCCTGTCCGCGTGGTCGTACTGGATCACCACCTGGGTCAGCAACGCCGCGCTCGCCGTGGCCGCCGTCGGGTACCTGGACGTGCTGCTGCCGCTCCACCACTCCATCCCGCTGGAGATCACCGCCGCGCTGGCCTTCCAGTGGCTGCCGGCCCTGGCCAACCTGGCCGGCACCCGCTACGTCGGGGCCGTCCAACTCGTCTCCACCGTGCTGAAGTTCATTCCGCTGCTGCTGGTCTCGGTGGGCGGCCTGTTCTTCTTCGACCCGAAGAACCTCGGGCCCTTCGACGCCACCGGCCACGGCTGGGCGGGCGGCATGACCGCCGCCGCGGCGATCCTGCTGTTCAGCTACCTGGGCGTGGAGTCGGCCGCGATGAGCGCCGGCAAGGTCCGCGACCCGGAGCGCAACGTCGGCCGGGCCAGCGTGCTCGGCACCGCCGGTGCGGCGGTGGTCTACCTGCTCGGCACCATCGCGGTGTTCGGCACCGTGGCGCACCAGCAACTCGTCCACTCCGCCGCGCCGTTCTCGGACGCCGTGGACGCCATGTTCGGCGGCGGCTGGGGCGGCACGGCGATCGCCGTCGCCGCGCTGGTCTCGATGACCGGCGCCCTCAACGGCTGGACCCTGCTCTCCGCCCAGGCCCCGTACGCGGCCGCCAAGGACGGCCTGTTCCCGGCCGCCTTCGGCAAGGAGCGGCGCGGGGTGCCGACCTTCGGCGTGCTGGTCAGCGTGGCACTGGCCTCGGCGCTGACCGTGGTCAACTTCGCCAGCGGCGCGAAGGGCGCCTTCGACATGCTGGTGCTGGTCACCACCTTCACCGCCACCGTGCCGTACCTGCTCTCCACCGCCGCCCAGCTGTACTGGCTGGTGCGCGGGGCGGGCGAGAAGGTCGACCGCGGGCGACTGGTGCGCGACGCCGTCCTCGGTCTCGGCGCCTTCGCCTTCTCGCTCTGGCTGCTCGCCGGGGCCGGCTACGCCGCCGTCTACCAGGGCGTGCTGTTCCTGTTCGCGGGCATCCTGGTCTACGTCTGGATGGCGGGCCGCCGCCGCGACTGAATCCCCCGGCGGCAGCCGGAAAACCGGACACACCACCCCGAACCCCCGTGACGTACGCCGGACTTGTCCGGTGCACGTCCGATGTGCACGAGGATTTCACTTCCCGGGTCTACCCGCGTAGGTGACCGGATCGCCACACTGGCGCACGCAATTCAGCAGTTCTTCCGATCTGATGATGGAGCGTCCGCCATGGCCCCCACCGCACCCGTGCGCCGGTTCCTGTCCTGCATACCGGCTGCCGCCGCCCTCGCCGCCGCGACCGTGCTCACGGCCGGCACCCCCGCCCAGGCCGCCCTGCCGACCCCGATCTCCGCGGCCACCGCCCGCAGCTACCTCGCCGCGATGCCCGCCACCGCGGAGACCCACGGGGACACCTACGACCGCACGCTGTTCCCGACCTGGATCACCATCAGCGGCACCTGCGACACCCGCGAGTGGGTCGTCAAGCGGGACGGCAGCAACGTCGCCACCGACACCTCCTGCAAGGCGACCAACGGCAACTGGTCCTCGCCGTACGACGGCGCGACCACCACCAACGCCTCCTCCTTCGACGTCGACCACCTGGTGCCGCTCTCCGAGGCCTGGGCCTCCGGCGCCTGGGCCTGGACCACCGCGCAGCGCCAGGCCTTCGCCAACGACGTCACCCGCCCCCAGCTGCTGCTGGTCTCCGCCAGCAGCAACCGCTCCAAGGGCGACCGCGACCCGGCCGAGTGGCTCCCCCAGGCCTCCTACCGCTGCACCTACGCCCGCGCCTGGGTGCAGGTGAAGCAGTACTACGGCCTGGGCGTGGACAGCGCCGAGAAGACCGCGCTCACCGGCATCCTCGACAACTGCTGACCCGAAACCCCTGCGGCCCGGCGCTCACCCCGCGCCGGGCCGCAGTGCCGCGCACGGGCGCGGCGATGGCGCCGGGCGCGCGGAGCCGGGCCCGGCCGCCGTGGCGCGGGCCTTCGCCACCACGCTCGCCGCCCGCGGGATGTTCTGCGACCTGCTCGCCCACGCCCCGCTCAACCTCGAACGCAACGTCTCGCTCGACGCGGTGCGCGACTTCAAGCTCGCCACGCTCGCCGCCCGCGAACCGATCGGCGCGGCTGTCCGCGAACAACTGCCCGCACTGGACGACCAGGACGTCACCGACCTGATCGCCACCGCCGTCTCCCTCGCCGGGGCCTTGTGGCAGATCGCGAACCCGGGCACCGAGATCGCCGCCCTCTACCGCACCGACCCCCGGCTGGCGCACGCCGTCATCGAGGTCGAACCCCGGCTCGCCCGCATCCTGACCGCCACCGTCGCCGGGCTGGCCGCCGGCCGGGCCGAACCGCGCGGCTGAGCCGCCCGCCCGGCCCGTCCGGCCCGCGCCAACTCCCCTTCCAGTGCACTCGGATGGATCATCTGACGTGCCGCACAAGGGATTTGACCCTAGGTTCCGGTGCCAGGGGGTCAACCGAGCGGAAGGCTGTTTCTGGCATGGCTGGCAAATTCGAGCTGTACGTGGACGAGGGCGGCATGCACCGGTTCCGGCTCAAGGCGAGCAACGGGACGATCGTGGTGACCGGCGACCCGCAGGAGAGCAAGGACGACTGCCTGAGGAGCATCGAGTCGATCCGCAAGCTCGCGCCGTACGCGGAGCTCAAGGAGACCGCCGGGTCCGTGTGACCGGACGCGAACCGCGCCGCGGGTCGGCGGTGCAAATCGCCGACCCGCGTTCTCCTCTACGACAGATCCCTTTGGCCGGGTGCACGCCGGACGCGGACAGAACACTGGCATGCGCGTCGCCATCGTCACCGAATCCTTCCCGCCCGAGGTCAACGGAGTCGCCCACAGCGTGCTGCGGACGGCCGAGCACCTGGTCCGCCGGGGCCACCGGCCCCTCGTCGTCACCCCCGCACCGGCGCGGGGCGCCGATTGCCCGCCGGAGACCTTCGGCAGCACCGCGGCGGGCGAGATTCCCGTGGTGTGCATCCCGTCCGTCCCGCTGCCGGGATACCCGCAGGTGCGGATCGCCCTGCCCAGCCGGCAGCTGTCGGCCGCGATCGCCGGGCACCGGCCGGACATCGTCCACCTGGCCAGCCCCTTCGTGCTCGGCGCGCGCGGGATGCAGGTCGCGGCGCGGCTCGGGGTGCCCGCCGTGGCCGTCTACCAGACCGACCTGGCCGGCTACGCCCACGCCTACCGGGCCGGGCGGGGGCTCGGGGAGGCCGCCGCCTGGCGGCGGATCCGGGCCGTGCACCGGGCGGCCGCCCGCACCCTGGCGCCCTCCACCCCCGCCGCCCAGGACCTGACCGCGCACGGGGTGCCGCGGGTGCAGCTGTGGCCGCGCGGGGTGGACCCGGTGCGGTTCCACCCCCGGCACCGGGACGAGGCGCTGCACCGGGCGCTCGCCCCCGGCGGGGAGGTGCTGGTCGGGTACGTCGGACGGCTGGCCCCGGAGAAGCGGGTCGACCTGCTGGCCGCGGCCTCGGCGCTGCCCGGCGTACGGGTGGTGGTCGTCGGGGACGGCCCCTCGGCGCCCGGACTGAAGGCCTCCATGCCGGGCGCGGTGTTCCTCGGCCGGCGCACCGGTGACGAACTGGCCCGCTGCTTCGCGACCCTGGACGTCTTCGTGCACACCGGCCCGCTGGAGACCTTCTGCCAGACCATCCAGGAGGCGATGGCCAGCGGCGTACCGGTGATCGGCCCGGCGGCGGGCGGACCGCTGGACCTCGTCGCCCACCACCGCACCGGCCTGCTGGTGCCGCCCCGGGACGGCACGGCGGTGGCCCGCGCGGTGGCCGAGCTCGCCGCCGACCCGGCGCGGCGGGCCGGGTACGGGCAGGCCGGCCGGGCCGAGGTGACCGCACGCACCTGGGAAGCGGTCGGGGACCTGCTGCTGCGGCACTACGCCGAGGTGCTGGCGGAACACCGCGGGCTGCCGCTGCCGGCCGCCGCCCCCGCGCCGGTCGAACCGGTGGCGCCCGTCCTGCCGGAGGAACTGCCGGCATGACCCCCGTTCCCGACGACAGCGCACGGACGACCGGCGGGGATCGGCCGGCCGGCGGGGCTTCTCGGCCGGCCGGCGGGGCTCCTCGGCCTACCGCAGGGGCGCCGAGGGCCGACGACCCGCCGCGGCCGAGTGAGGCGCCGAGGGCCGACCACGCGCCCAGGGCCGGCGAGGCGCTGACGATCGTCCGGCTGGCCAACTTCGTCACCCCGGTCTCCGGCGGCCTGCGCACCGCGCTGCGCCACCTCGGCGCCGGGTACCGGGCGGCCGGGCACCGTCCGGTGCTGATCGTCCCCGGGGAGCGGCGCTCCGAGGAGGAGACCGAGCAGGGGGTGATCGTCACCCTGCCCGGGACGGTGCTGCCGGCCGCCGGCGGCTACCGGCTGCTCACCGACCGGCGGGCGGTGGCCGCCGAACTGACCAGGTTCTCCCCCGACCGGCTGGAGGTGTCCGACCGCACCACGCTGCGCTGGACCGGCGCCTGGGCACGGCGGCACGGGGTCCGGTCGGTGATGGTCTCGCACGAGAGCGCGGCCGGGGTGCTGCGCACCTGGGGCCTGCCCGGCCCGCTGTCGGGCGCGGCGGCCGACCGGCTCAACGCGGCCACCGCCCGCGCCTACGACGCGGTGCTCTGCACCACCGACTGGGCTGCCGCGGAGTTCCGGCGGATCGGCACCCCGAACCTGGTCCGGGCCCCGCTGGGGGTGGACCTGGAGACGATGCGACCGCTGCCGCCGGCCGCCCGCGCCGCCGAGCGGGCCCGCTACGCCGCTCCGGACGAGACGCTGCTGGTGCTCTGCTCGCGGCTCTCGGCGGAGAAGCGGCCCGAGCGGGCGATCGAGGCCCTGGCCGACCTGCGTGCACGGCGGCGACCCGCGGTGCTGGTGGTCGCCGGGACCGGCCCGCTGCGGGAACGGCTGGCGGCCCGGGCCGCACGGCTGCGACTGCCCGTACGCTTCCTCGGGCACCTGGGCGGGCGTGCCGAGCTGGCCCGGCTGCTGGGCTGCGCGGACGTGGTGCTCGCGCCCGGGCCGGTGGAGACCTTCGGCCTGGCCGCGATGGAGGCCCTGGCCTGCGGAACCCCGGTGGCGGTCAGCCGCTCCTCCGCGCTGCCCGGCCTGATCGGGCTCGCCGGAGCGACGGCCGTCGACACGGGCAGTGGACTCGCCTCCGCGGTACGGCAGTTGCTGGGGCGGCCGGAGGACCTGCGGCGGGCCGCCGCCCGGGCGCAGGCCGAGCGGTACGGCTGGCCGGCGGCGGTGGCGGCGTTCCTGGCGGCGCACGGCGCGCACCACGACGAGGCGGTGGACGGGGGTCGGGACGAGCATGCTGGAAGCCGGGCGTGACCGGGCGGCGCGGGAGCGCCCCGCGGCGGGCGAACCACTGCGCTTCGTCGCACTCGGGGACTCGCTGACGGAAGGGGTCGGGGACCGGGTCGGCGAGGGCTGGCGCGGCTGGGCCGCCGTCCTGGCCGATGCGCTGGCACCCGAGGGGCGGGCCGCGGAGTTCACCAACCTGGCGTACAGCGGGGCGCTCACCACGGACCTGACGATCCGTCAACTTCCGCAGGCGCTGGCGCTGCGGCCGCAGCTGGCGGCCGTGGTGGTCGGCGGCAACGACACCCTGCGCACCGGCTTCGACATCCGGCGCGCCACGCTGGAACTCGACGCCACGATGGGGGAACTGTCCGGCCACGGCGCCAGGCTGTTGACCGCCTGCCTGCCCGACCCGGGCAGCCTGCTCCGGCTCCCGGCACCGCTCGCCCGGCCGCTGGCGCGCCGGATGCGGGCGGTCAACACCGTGGTGCACGCCCTCACCGAGCGCCACCGGGCGATACACCTGCACATCACCGAACTGCCGTGGCCGGCCGAGCGCCGGCTGCTGAGCGTGGACCGCCTGCACCCCAGCGCCGAGGGCCACCACCTGATCGCCCTGCGGTTCCACGACCTGCTCGCCGAGGCCGGCCACCCCCTCGGCCCACCCCCGGCCGCCGCCCCCGCCGCGGCCCCGCCGGGCCTGGCCGCCGACCTCTGGTGGATGGCCACCCGGGGCACCCGCTGGCTCGCCGCCCGCAGCACCGACCTGCTGCCGGGACTGCTCGCCCTGGCCGCCACCGAGGGCGTCTCCCGCCTGCGCGGCGGCAGCGGACGGCACGACGAACAGATGGCGCGCGCGGCGGCACAGGCGCTGGCCTCCCTGGGGTGAGGGGCCCGCGCCGGCCCCGGAACGACGGCTGGTCGAGGAGGAGTTCACCGGCCCCGGAAGGTGGAACCGCGCGTGGTCCGAGGAGGAGCGCGCGACACTGCGCGGAATCGTCGGGAGCAACCCCTGCCGGGCATCCGGCGGACACCCGGAGGAGCCGCACCACCTGGGTCCGGGCGGGAGCCGGGCTCCACGAGGCCGACGGGGCCCGAGTGCCGGTGACCACGCCGGACGGCACCGGAGTACCGCCGTGGGCCGACTCGGACCGAACGCCGCGAACGACCGGACCGGGCGGCGCCGGGCCTCCCGATCCCCCGATCGTGGAGGGTCGGGGGCGCCGTCCGGTGGGAACCGTAGAGGTGGGCCCGGTTGTCGTGTCCGGGGAGAACATGACGGAGGGAGTCGGGGTGGAGAGCGCGGGCACGGCCGGTCGGGAGGTCCTGGCGGCGGCGGGGGTGCTGTTCCCGGACGGGGCCGGGCGGGTGCTGGTGGTGCGGCTGCCGTACGACCGGAAGCATCCGGTGGCGATCCCGGGCGGCGGGTGGGAGCCGGCGGACCGGTCGCCCCGGGAGACCGCCCTGCGGGAGATCCGGGAGGAACTGGGCTTCACGCCCCGGCTGGGACCGCTGGCCTGCGTGGACTGGGCGCTGCTGCGCCACGGCGACCTGCCGATCGTCGCGTACCTGTACTGGGCCGAGCCGCTGACGGCGGCGCAGGCGGCGGCGTTCCGGCCGGACGCGGCGGAGGTCGGCGGCTGGACCTGGCTGACGACGGAGCAGGCCGGGCACGCGCTGCCGCCCCGGCTGTCGCGCCGGGTGACGGCCTGTCTGCTGGCGCCGCGCGGCGACGGGCCGCTGGAACTGGAGGACAGTCGGCCGGTCGGGCACACGCTCCGGTGGCTGCCCGCCGACGGGCCGGTGCCCGCGTACGCCGGGCTGGCCGCGGCGCCGGGGCTGACGCCGCCGACCGAGGAGCGGCCGGAGCCGCCGATGGACCGGGAGACCTACTACGCCACCCGGCCGCGCATCCGGGCGAAGGCGCGGGCGCTGTTCACCGATGCCGCCGGCCGGGTGCTGCTGGTGCGGCTGCGGCCGTGGGACGGGCCGCGCGGGCAGGTCCCGTACTGGACGCTGCCGGGCGGCGGGGTCGAGGCGGACCGGGAGATGCCCCGGGCGGCGGCCCGGCGGGAGATCCGCGAGGAGCTCGGCTGGGAGGTCGAACCGGGGCCGCTGCTGGCGCTGGACTGGCAGCCGGGTGCGGCGGCCGACCCGGCGGCGGACCCGGCGACCGGCCGGGACACCGCCGTCCTGGTGTACGTGTTCGACGGCGGCACGGTGACGGAGCGGATGCTCGACTCGATCGCGCTACCGGAGGAGGAGCTGGTGGAGTGGCGGCTCTGCGATCCGGCCGAGGCACGGACGCTGCTGACCGGCCCGTCCTGGGACCGGACGGCCGCCGCGCTGACCGCCCGGGAGCGGTCGGGCGGGCCGGCCGAGCTGGTGCGCGGGCAGGCCGCCGGGCCGGACCTGCCCCGGGGGTGAGCCCTGCCGGACGGAGCCCGGCGGTGGCCCGAACCACCGCCGGGGCCTCGCCCGCGACCCGCGCGCCCGCGGCCCGCGCGCCCGGGTGACGCGCCGGGGCTGCGCGTCAGACCTCCAGCTCGGCCTCGATCCGGCCCAGCTGGTGGCGGGCCATCGCGAGGTTGGCGCGCGCCTTGTCCAGCGCGAGGTAGAGGAACAGGCCCTTGCCGGTACGGCCGGTGAGCGGGCGGATCAGGTGGTACTGGCTGCTCAGGGTGATCAGGATGTCCTCGATCCCGTCCTGGAGGCCGAGCATGTCCATGGTGCGCATCTTGGCGCGGACCACGTCGGTGTTGCCGGCGGCGGCGACGTTGAGGTCCAGGCCGCCGGGGCCGTCGAGGGTGGCCAGCGCCATGCCGCTGTTGTAGTCCACCAGGGCCGCGCCGATGGCGCCCTCGATGCTGGTCATGGCCTGCTTGAGCGCGCCGGGTGCGTCGGTCATCTGGGTAACTCCCGTTCGGTGATGGGTTGTTCGGGTTGGATGGGGACGATGGTTCGGTGGTCGGCCCGGGTCGTCCCGGGTCGTCCCGGGTCAGCCCGCGTCGCGCGGATCCTTGGGCACGAGGGCGTCGTTGAGCAGCCCCGCGATGCGCTGGGCGCTGCGGCGGGCCTCCAGGTGCAGCCGGCCGACGTTGACGTCGGGGTGCGCCAGCAGGGTCAGCACGCAGCTGCCGCCGGCCGCGTACGTGGCGACGTAGCCGTTCTCGCCGCGCACCAGCGACTCGCGGAACTCGCCCTGACCGGTGGTGTCGGCGAGCCGCTGGGCCAGCGAGAGCGAGGCCGCCGTCATCGCGGCCAGTCCCGAGGGTTCGGTGCCGTGGGTGTCGTGCGCGACCAACAGGCCGTCCACGCTGGCCACCAGACCACCCGCGAGGTGCGGTACGCGGTGCTTGACGGCACGCAGTTCGGCGAGCAACTCGGTCTCCAAGGCGATCAGTTGTCTCCTTCCGACACGCTGCTTGAGTGCCCGCCTCATGGCCGGAACGACGGGGTCGCGGGCGGGGAATGGGTCAAAGTCGGGCCTCCAGAAGGTCTCGGATCCGGGTCAGCAGCGCGACGTCCGGATCGGGAACGGCCAGCGGGTGGGCCGCTGCCGTGATGGGCGGGCGTTCGGGGCACGTGGGGGCGTCGGTCCCGCTGCGGGCCGCCTCGGGGGCGGAGGCGGGAATGGAAGCGGCGGCGGGGGCGGGAACGGCCGTGACCGGGGTGCCGGGGAGGTCGGCGCCCCGGAGGCTGGCGCCGGGGACCCGGCGGTGCAGCCCTCCGGCCGGTCCGCTCACGGCCGGCGGGGGGACTTCCGGCCGGGGAGCGGTCGTCGGCCGCGCCTCGGGCACCGGGGCTGCCGCCGGGGCCTCCGGCGCCGCGGGTGTCGCGGGTGCCGCAGGTGCCGCGGCGGGCGGGCGCGGCACGGCGGACGGGCGCGGCACGGCGGACGGGCGCGGGGAGTCCAGCAGTCCGGCGGCGGCCAGTCGACGGACATCGGCCGTCACCCCGAAGCCGGAGCGGCCGAGCAGCCGGGCCAGGTCCGCCGGGGTCCTGCGACCGTCGGCGTGGTCCAACAGCTCACGTCGCCGGCGGCCGCACGAGCGGTGGGACGACCGCCGGCCGCACTCGGCCGGGCGGACGGGCGCAGTGTCGAGCTGCGCCCACGGCCAGATCCCGTCGAGCAGTTTCCGGCGGCGTTCGACCTCGCGGCCGATCCGGGCCGGGTCGACCTCCGCGACCGGCCCGAGCCAGTGCCGGGCGTCGGCCTCGAACCGCCAGACGCCGCCGGCCGGGTCGGCCAGCACGAAGAACGCGGCGTCGAACAGCGTTCCCAGGTGGCCGAGTTCGAGCTCTCCCCGGGTGAGCAGCCGCCGTTCGACCAGCGCCTCGCCGACCCTCGACCCCGGGCCGTGAGCCCGGAGCAGTTCCGCCCAGTCCTCGGGGGTGGTCCGACCGCAGCCGATGAGCAGGTCAGCCAGTCCGGGCGCCCGGAGGGACTCGGCGGCGGCCACCCGCCCGTCGACCAGGTGGAGGCTGCCGAGCGGCCCGCGCAGGGCGCCGGTGGCGCGGCGGTCGGCGAGCAGGGCGAGCGCCTCGCCCGGGGACCTCGGGGTGGCGACCTCCGCCGGGGGCGGCGGCGCGGTGCCGGTCGCGGCGGTCACGCGCTCACCCCAGCACCAGCTCCTCGGCGAGTGCCTGGAGGCGGAAGCGGGCGGCGGCGAGGTTGCCCTCCGCGCGGTCCAGCCAGAGGTGGAGGACGAGCCTGTTGTCGAAGACGGTGTCGATGAAGCGGATCAGGTGGTAACTGCGGCCCGCGGTGACGATGATGTCCTCCAACGGGGCCCGCCGGTCCTCCGTCACGGTGAAGGTCTGGCTCTCAACGGCCGCCCGCACCAGGTCGGTTGCCTCGGCGGCGGAGGTCTCGTGCTCTCCGGTCGGGCTGTCACCGAGGCTGCCGAGGGCGAGCCCGCTGCTCCAGTCGACCAGGCTCGCGGCGCGGGCCCCGTGGATCGCCATCGCTCCGGAGAGGCATTCGTCGATACCGGGCACACCGGCTCCTTCGCGGGGTCTGGGCGGCCGGGCGCAGCGCGGCACCGGCCGGTTCACCACCAGCAGTGGCTAGTTCGACACGGAAGGCTACTGCCGGATTCCATATGACGAACATTCCAATGGCATATTCACATCAGCAACAGCCAGTTCCAGCCAAGAACTGACGACACATCAGACCGGATGCAGCCTCGACCCCACGGGTGGACCAGGGGGGTTGGAGTGCCGTTTACCGGCCACCTGGCACGGCACCTTGGCCGGTATCAAACCCCGAGGGAGGGTTTCGAGCCCGAAAGTACGATAAGAGGGCGCGGGTACGAAAGGCGAACACGACGAAGGGGCCCGTTCCGCTGGACGGAACGAGCCCCTTCGATGGGAGCGCCAGGCCCGGATCGCACGGACTCTCCCTACTGAAAGTAGGGCGTGCTCTGGTAGCACCGCTGACGCCTGTTCGAGATTCCGTTTCCTGGAAGATCACTTCCTCTCGACGGGATGAACACTAGCAGGACATCACGCCTGGTCAGAAATCGTGGCCGGGCGAACGGCAGCGACCCCCGGGCGAACGGCAGCGACCCCCGGGCGAACGGGGCGAGGCCAGGCCGCGGGGGCGAACCGGGGCCGGAGCGGGGCCTTGCGCCGGGGCCGGACCGGGGCCCGGGTCAGCCCAGCAGCGCCCGGTAGCCCTCGATCAGGGCGGTGAGCCCGAGCCCGAAGGCCCGGTCGGCGCGCTCGCGCCCGGCGGGGACGGCGTCCAGGGCGTCGGCCAGCCGCGGGGTGGCGTCCCGGTCGACGGCGTCGACCATGACGTCCGGGGCGACCAGGTCCAGCGCCGAGCCCAGGACGAAGCTCTCCAGGGCGGTGATCAGGCCCATCACGTCCTGCGCGGCGAAGCCCGCGTCCTCCAGGGTGGCGACGGCCCGCTCGTACAGCTCGTGCATGAACGATTCGGCCAGCGGCGCGGTGGCGAGCAGCCGGACGATGCCGGGATGTTCGGCGAAGGCGTCCCGGTAGGCGTGCGCCCAGGTGCACAGCGCGGCGTCCCAGGGCTGGTCCCACATCGACTGCTCGCCGATCGTGCGCACCAGCTCGGCGCGCATCAGGGCGACGATCTCGGCCCGGCCGGCGACGTGGTGGTAGAGCGCGGAGGGGCTGACCTTGAGCGCACCGGCCAGCGCGGGGATGGTGAGGTCCCCCGCCTCGTCGACCAGCCGCAGCGCGGCGCCCACGATGCGCTGCCGGTCCAGCAGGGGTGTGCGCGGCCTGGGCATGCCCGGTTCCTCACCTTCGGGGTCGCCGAGCGGCCCGTCGGCACCGGCAGACCAGAATCGTCGTTATCCAAGCGTTACTGAACGGCTTTCAGTAAAACTCTTCCGCACCCGCCGGTGCCGCGCCTACGGTAACCGAACCCCATTCGGTCAGGCAGGCCGCGCACCCGTCGGCCCGCCCTGCCCCGGAGAGGACGCGCCCCCGCATGCGTGCCGAAACGATCTTCACCGGCGGCCGGATCCACACCGGAGACCCCGCCCTCCCCCGCACCCACGCCCTCGCCGTCGGCGCGGGGCGGATCGCCGCCCTCGGCGACGCCGCCCTCGCCCTGCGCGACGAAGGCACCGAGACCGTCGACCTCGACGGCGGCGCCCTGCTGCCCTCCTTCGGCGACGGACACGTCCACCCGCTGCTCGGCGGCATCGGCCTGCGCGGCGCGCCGGTCCGCGACTGCACCAGCCTGGAGCAGGTCGTGGCGGCCGTCCGCGACTGGGCACAGCGCCACCCCGAGGCCGAATGGATCACCGGCGACGCCGTCGACCCGTGGCTGGCCGAGGGCGGACTGTTCGACGCCCGACTGCTCGACGCCGCCGTCCCGGACCGCCCGGTGCTGCTGCGCACCATGGACCACCACACCGGCTGGGCCAACAGCGAGGCGCTGCGCCGGGCCGGGTACGGGCCGGACACCCCCGAGCCGGTGGGCGGCGAGATCGTCCGCCGGCCGGACGGCAGCCCGCTGGGCACCCTGCGCGAGTTCGGTGCGCTCAACCCCGTTCTCGCGCTCGTCCCGCCGCCGCCGTTGGCCGAGCAGGTCGCCGCACTGCGGGAGAGCACCGCCGCGCTCGCGGCCGCCGGGATCACCTGGCTCCAGGACGCCTGGGTCGAGCCCGCGCAGGTGGACACCTGGCTGGCGGCCGTCGCCGAGGAGGGCCTGCCGGTCCGGGCCGGGCTCGCCCTGCTGCTCGAACCGGACGGCTGGCGCGAGCGGCTCCCCCGCCTGGCCGCCGACCGCGACCGGGTCGAGGCCGCCGGGCACGGGCGGCTCACCGCGCGGGCGGTCAAGTTCTTCGCCGACGGGGTCATCGAGTCCGGGACGGCCGCGCTGCTGGAGCCGTACAGCGACTGCCCGCACTCCCACGGCGTCGCCAACTGGACCGGCGCCGAACTGGCGGAGGCCGTCACCGCCGTGGACGCGCTGGGCTTCCAGCCGCACATCCACGCGATCGGCGACCTCGGCGTACGGATCGCGCTGGACGCCGTCGAGGCCGCCGCCCGCCGCAACGGACCGCGCGCCCGCCGACCGGTGATCGCACACGTGCAGCTGGTCCACCCCGACGACCTGCCGCGCTTCGCCGAGCTCGGCGTGATCGCCAACTTCGAGCCGCTCTGGGCCCAGACCGACCCGCTGATGACCGAGCTCACCCTGCCCCGGATCGGCCCGGAGCGCGGCTCCCGGCAGTACCGGATCGCCGCCCTGTTGCGCGGCGGCGCCCGGGTGTCCTTCGGCAGCGACTGGCCGGTCACCCGCTACGAGCCGCTGGCCGGGCTGGCCACCGCCGTCACCCGGCAGACCCCGAACGGCCTGCCGGAGGGCGGCTGGCTGCCCGAGGAGCGGATCGGACTCACCGAGGCGCTGGCGGCGTACTCGGCGGGCGTGGCGCACCAGGCCTTCGAGGAGGCCGAGTGGGGCGTGCTGCGGCCGGGCATGCGGGCCGACCTGGTGCACCTGGCCACCGATCCCTACGCGGTGCCGACCGGTGAGCTGGCCTCGATCGAGGTGGCGGGTACCTGGCTCGGCGGGCGGCGCACCCACGGCGGCCCGCCCGGTGGCGCCGACCGCTCGACTCGCTGAGGCGCTCCGCTCACCCCGGCCACCCCGGCAAACCCCAGCCGCCCCGACGGACTTCCCGACCGGTTCCGGCCGTCCCCCACGGCGGCCGTGCCTCGTTCCCCGGTCGACGGCCGACGCGTGTTGGCCGCCGACCGTCGCTTCCTCGTCCGCACGACCTCAGGAGAGCTCCCCCATGAACCCGCCCTCCGACGCGGCCTCCTCCTCCGCGCTCCGTCCCCCCGGCTCCGCCGCCGCTTCCGGCTCCGCCACCTCCACGTCCGTCTCCCCCGGCGCCCTGGGCACCCCGGGCTCCCCCGGTGGCTCCGGCGGCTCCGGCGGCCTGGGACGCGGGGTGCTCGGTACCGGCGACATCGTCTTCTTCGTCGTGGCCGCCGCCGCGCCGCTGACCGTGATGGCCGGCGTGGCACCGTTCGCGATCTCCTTCGGCGGCATCGGCACACCGGTCGCCTACCTGGCCACCGGCGTGGTGCTGGCGCTCTTCGCGGTCGGGTTCACCGCCATGACCGCGCACATCCGCAACGCCGGCGCCTTCTACGCCTACGTCACCCGCGGCCTCGGCCGGGCCGCCGGGCTGGGTGCGGCGCTGCTCGCGGTGCTCTCGTACAACGCCATCCAGATCGGGATGTTCGGCGCCTTCGGGTTCTTCGCCCGCACCACCGCCGCCGACCTGCTCGGGCTGGACCTGCCCTGGCCGGTCTGGGCGCTGTTCGGGGTCGCGGTGGTCTGGTTCCTCGGCTTCCGCTCGATAGACCTCGGGGCCAAGGTGCTCGGGGCGCTGCTGATCGCCGAGACCGGCATCCTGCTGGTGCTCGCGGTAGCGGTGCTGGTCAAGGGCGGGGCGCACGGGCTGAGCCTGTCCTCGTTCGCCCCCGGCCACGTGTTCTCCGGGGGGATGGGCGGCGTCCTCGGACTCTCCTTCGCCGCGTTCATCGGCTTCGAGGCCACCGCGATCTACCGCGAGGAGGCCCGGCAGCCGCACCGGACCGTGCCGCGCGCGACCTATGCCGCGATCGCCTTCCTCGGCCTCTTCTACACGTTCGTCACCTGGATGATCGTGCAGGCCTTCGGCGACACCGAGGCCGTCGCCGTCGCTACCGCCGACCCGGCCGGGATGTTCTTCACCGCGATGACCGACTACGTCGGCGGCTGGGCGACGGAGGCGCAGCGGGTGCTGATCGTCACCAGCCTGCTCGCGGCGCTGCTCGCCTTCCACAACACCATCACCCGGTACGGCTACGCGCTGGCCAAGGAGCAGGCCGCCCCGGCCGCCCTCGGCCGGGTCCACCCGCGCCACGGTTCGCCGTGGATCGGCGGCATCGCGCAGTCGGTGCTGGCGGCGGTGGCCGTCGGGGTGGCGGCGCTGATCGGGGCGGATCCGTACAACCAGTTCTTCCTCTGGGTGAACTCCCCCGGGGTGGTGGGCATCCTGGTGCTCCAGGCGCTGGCCGGCCTCGCCGTGTTCGCCTTCTTCCGCCGCAACCGGGCGGCCGCCGCGAGCGCCGGGGTGTTCCGTACGGTCGTGGCACCGCTCGCCGCCACCGTGCTGCTGTGCGGGGCCACGGCGCTGGTGGTGTGGCGGCTCGACCTCTTCACCGGCGCCGGCCCGGAGGTCAACTGGCCGCTGGTCGCGATCGTGCCGGTGGTCTTCCTGATCGGCGTCGGGATCGCCCTGCGGCTGCGGGCCCGGCGGCCGGAGGTGTACGCGCGGCTCGGGACGACCGAGGTCGACGCGGGCTGAGCCGCGGGCGACGGGCCGGGGGCGGGCGGGCGGCGGGGCCCGGTGACGACCGGGTGACGGACCGGCTCCACCCCTGCCCGGACCTCCCCCCGACCCGGCCCACCCCCGGCCCTCGCCTGGTCAGATCTGGCCGACGGCCTCGGCGAGGAGCCGGTAGGAGTCGAGCAGCGCGGTGCGGTCGTAGGTGCTGGTGGTGACCAGGAACTCGTCCGCCCCGCTGCACTCGACCAGCTTCGCCAGCTCGGCGGCGGCCTGCTCCGGGGTGCCCGCGATGTGGCCCTTGAGCGACTGCTCGAACGCGGCCCGCTCCCGGGCGGTCATCGCCCGGGCCCGGATCTCGGCGGCCGAGGTCAGCGGCGGGAACTCGCCGTGGGTGCGGGAGTACGCGCCGGACCAGGCTTCAGGGACGAGCAGCTCGCACGCCCGCTCGGCCGTGTCGGCGACGGCCACCGTCCCCGAGACCACCACGTACGGCTCGGCGGCCTGCGCGGAAGGACGGAAGCGGGCCCGGTAGCGGTCGATCGCCTCCAGCATCCGGTCCATTCCTCGCGGGGCGGCGATCACCAGCGGCAGTCCCGCGTCGGCGGCCAGGTCGGCGCCCGTGCCGGTGGCCAGGACGAAGGCCGGGACGTGCAGGCCTTCGGCAGGCCGGGCGTGGACCCCGCGGTTCGCCGGCTGCGAGCCGTCGAAATAGCCGAGCAGTTCGGCCAGCTGGGCACCGAACGCGTCCGCGGCGTCCTTCTCCCGCCCCAGCGCCCGCCGGACACCGTCGGTGAAGCCCACCGAGCGCCCGAGCCCCATGTCGATCCGACCCGGGAACAGTGCGGCCAGCACCCCGAACTGCTCGGCCACCACCAGCGGCTGGTGGTTGGGCAGCATCACCCCGCCGGTACCGACCCTGATGCGCGTGGTGGCGGCCGCCACCGCCGCAGCGAGCACGGTGGGAGCCGACCCGGCCACCCCCGGCACGCCGTGATGCTCGGAGACCCAGAACCGGTGGTAGCCGAGCCGCTCCACCTCACGGGCGAAGGCCACGGTGCTCCGCAGCGCCTGGGCCGGCTCCTCGCCCTGTCGGGTCCGGGAGCGGTCGAGCACGGAGAGCCTGGTCGTGGGCGCGGCAGTGGTCACGTCGTTGGACAACGCCTGCGCCCCGCACGGGCATTCCCCGTGCGACCGGGCCGCGGCCGACGGCCTGCCGGTCAGTCGCCCGCTCCGGGTATTCGGCCCGGACGGGTGTCCGTGGCCTCGGCTGCAGCCTCGGCCCTGACCGGGTCCCTGACCGGGGCCGGTGCCGGGGCCGTGAGCTGGGCCGGGGCGGTGACTTTGGCATGGGCCTTGCGACGGCCCCAGGGCTTGTACACCGACAGGATCACGTTGAACAGGTAGAGCGTCAGCGCCACCGCCGGAACGATCACCGTGTTGTAGCGGACGAAGCCGAGATCCGCCACCGTGATCGGGCCGGTTGGATGCGCGTCCACCACCCGCACCGCGTCGTGCAGCCGGTCGGTGAGGGCGAGGACGGAGGCCGTCATCGCCCCGAGTGTCAGCCAGAACTTGGTGCTCACCCAGTAGTACCGGAACAGCCCCCAGGACGTGCCGAGCCCGAGCGCCACCCCGCTCAGGAAGGTGAGCAGGCTCAGCGGCAGGATCAGCGCGTCACCGAGCAGGCCCATCGCCCGGTAGGCGGTGCGCAGCCGGTCGGCGTCCGCGGTCGTCAGGGCCGTCACCGCCAGGGTGAGCAGGCAGAGCATCACGGCCAGCCAGCTCACCGAGGCGACGACGTGCAGGACGACCAGCGGTTTGCGCACCGGCGGCGGCAGGCGGCGGCCCCCGGACGCGGGTGCCGCCACCCGCCGTGGCGTCGGTTCGGACGCCGCGACGGCGCCGGTGGGCGAGCGCACGGGTACCTCCTTCGAATCGGGTCACCAGGACGGCCCCAGACTCTCCCGTCCCTGCCTCATCCGGCATCTGACGGAGGAAGTAACCTCGCCTACTCCCGGGCGAGTACACGGCCTCGGCGCGGCGCCGGCCACGCCTCCCCCGGGAGCAGCACCGCCCTCAGTCGGTCACCGCGAACCCCTGCGCCGCACCCAGCCGCTGCAGCGAGGCCGGGCCGGGGATCCCGTCCGCCGCCCCCGCCTCGTACCCGCAGCTCCGCTGCCAGGCCGCGTACGCGGCGACCGTCCGGCTGCCGAACGAGCCGTCCACCCAGCGCTGGTCGAGCAGTCCCTCGTCCACCAGCGCCTGCTCCACGATGGCCGCCTCGGCCGGGTAGGTCAGGTGCCCCTGCTCGGCCCCCGGGTCGGTCCGGGCCGCCTCGATCACGTGGGCCACCGAGACCGTCCGCTGCCCGGGCAGGTAGCCGAGCAGCCGGCGCAGCGAGCCCGCGCCCGGGACGCCGTCCGCCGCCTGCCCGGAGTAGCCCAGACTCCCCTGGTAGTCCGAGTAGTTCTCGGTGTCCGCGTCCGTCCAGTTCGGGCCGGGGCCGGAGCGGTAGTGGTCGCCGAAGCCGTTCGCGACCAGCGCCCGCCCGACGGCCGTCACCTGGTAGCCCTGGGCCCCGTAGCCGTACGCCAGGCCGTTGATGCTGACCTGGTAGCGGGCGGGCGCGGCGGGGGGCACCGGGTGCTGCTGGGAGGGCGGGATGTCCGGGGAGCCGGGCCCAGCCGTGAAGTCGGGCCAGGAGCCCGGATCGGTGTGGTCGTTGTAGGGCACGTGGGCGTGCGCGTACCAGCCGCCGAAGGCCTCCCAGGTCCGCTCGTCGCGGTGGCCGGAGAAGTCGGTGGGCCGGCCCATCGGCCAGATGTCGGACACGCCCCAGGAGGAGATCCAGGCGTGGATGCGGTCCCAGCCCGCGCACGGGGTGTCGACCAGCCGCGGGTAGACGCCGCCCTGGTAGCGGCAGTAGGGGAAGAAGACCGCCTCGATCTGGATCACCACCCGCCCGGCCCGGTTGGTGCGGGTCGGGCTCTCGGCGGGGCTGAGCAGGCTCTTCGAGCGGGAGTCGGCCGGGAACAGCTGCGCCGTGCGGCCGCTGAACGGGTCCCAGACCAGGTGCGGCGCGCTGCCGGCGCCGCTGCCGGTGAAGTAGCCGACCAGGTCCTCGTAGGAGCACCAGTCCTGCGGTGCGGCGGCGGTCGCGTTGCGGTCCCAGGTGATGTGGGCGATGGCCTTCGGCGGGTACTGCTGATCGGTCGGCGCGTGGTCGCCGAGGTCGTGGATCTCGGCACCGGGCAGCCACGGTTCGGGCATTGCGGGCTCCTCCGAACGGCGTAAGGGCATCACCTCCGGTATCGGCAGGTACGGCTCGCGGATTGACCCCGACGGCGCAAATGCCCGGCGATGAACCCCCCGCACCCGTCCGGACGTTCGACCCTGCAGGGGGTGTTCGCCCCCGCGTGCGATTTCCGGCGCCCGTGCGGGGGCGGTGGATCGCGCGGGAGGGGGCGTATTGCACCCCGTCGGGGCGCCGCTGTCAATCGTTGACATCAAAAGTGGTCTAGTCCACGGTAGTCCGGCGGACCGGCACCAGCCCGCGCCCGGGGCCTCCCTGTGCGCCCAACTGGCCTCCGTGGAACCGAATCTGACGATCCGATGGAGAAATCCGCACCATGCAAAGAGTCTGCCTCGCCCTGCCCACCATGCGGCCCTGCCCCGAGACCATCGCGGAACTCGCCGAGGAGGCGGCCTACGCCGTCGCGACCTTCGGGGTCGAGGTGCACCTCCTCGTCCTCGACACCACCGACGCCGTCGGGTTCGCGGAGAACGCGGGCGCCGTGGCCGCGCTGGAGCCGACCCCCGGCGTGGCCGTCCACCACCTGAGCGAGGCGGGGCAGCGGGAGTTCCTGCGCCGGGTGTCCGAGCGCTCCGGCGCCGCCGACCCCGAACTGCTGCTCGACCTGATGCTCCCGCGGGCCGTCGCGTACGGTTCCTGCGTCAACCGGCTCTTCCTGGGCGCCGCCGCCCTGGGCTGCACCTCGGCACACCTGCGCAACGACGACGCCGACTTCCAGGTCGTCGACGGCCGGAAGGTCTTCCCGATCCACCACGAGCTGCTCTCGATCGGCCGCCCGGCCGGCGAGGCGGTGGCCGGCGTGTCCCGCTCCGAGCTCGACCCGGCCGACGCGGACAAGCCGGTCATGCTGGTCAGCGGCTCCTTCATCGGCGAACTCAACGTGGACATCAGCGAGATCCACGAGATGGACCCGGCCGTCTACCGCGACGTGGTGCGCCTGTGGACCCCGCCGGTGTGGTCGGAGGAGGAGAGGGACGCGATGGTGGACGTCTCCTTCAAGGGCGCCGGCTCCGAGCCGTTCAGCACCGACGAATCCGTCCTCGGCGTGCCCGACATCTGGGACGTCTACATGTGCAACATCGCCCTGGACCACCGGGCCTACGAGGTGCTGCCGCTGCTGCCCTCGATCGAGACCATCGGCAGCGACTACGCCCTGCTGCACGCCATGGTCCACTCCCGGCTGCCCGGCGTCGTCCACAACCGCCACATCGTCAACTACTACACGCCCGAGCGCCGCACCGGCACCGGCTTCGTCTCCTACCAGATGCGGTTCGTCAAGTTCCTGCTCTCGATGCTGTACCTGTACCCGGTCTACGGCGGGATGATCGACCTCGGCCGCGGGCTGCTGGACGAGCGGCACGGGCTGAAGGTCGAGCCGATCCTCGACCTGGTGCGGGGCAGCGTCGACTGGGACCAGGCCGGGAACGTGCACTGCCTGGACGTCCTGGACCGCTCCTACCGCAAGCTGGGCGGCAAGTACGCCGAGCTCGCGGACGTGGTGGCCGGGCAGCGGCAGCAGCTCCTGGACGAGGCCCGGCAGGACGCCGAGCGGTGGGCGGTGCTGCTGGAGGCCTGGGCTCCGATGGTGGCCGCCGCCCGCGCGGAGGGGCTCAACGCCGGCGCGGAGGGCCTCGACGCCGGCACGGACGGCACGGACGCCGGCACGGAGGCGCCGGCTCGGTGAGCGAGGACCTCCGGATCCGGCAGCTGGCCGACGACGACTGGGACGCCGTGGTCGCGCTGGAGCACGACGCCTACGCGGCCGACGACCTCTCCGAGGGCCGGGAGGCGCTCCAGTCGCGCGCCCACAGCTCGCCCGGCACCTGCTTCGTGCTGGAGCAGGACGGCGTGGTGCGCGGCTACCTGCTGAGCCTGCCCTACCCGCCGCTGCGCTGCCCGGACCTCAGCCGCCCGGAGGAGCAGGCCTTCCGCTCGACCAACCTGCACGTGCACGACCTGGTGATCGCCGAGGACCTGCGCGGACGAGAGGTCGCGCTGGGCTTCATCCGGCACTTCCGGGAGCACGCGAGCGGGCAGGGCTACGAGCGGATCTCGATGGTCGCGGTGCGCGGGGCGGACATCCTGCTCCGGCTGCTCGGCTACCGGGCGCACCGGGAGGTGCCGGTACCCGCCTGCTACGGGCGACGGGCGGTGTACATGTCGATGCCGGTGCGCTGACCTGCGCGGATACGCGGACGGATGATCACTCGTTCGGCCTAGTTCGACCGGCGAAGATCACCCCGTCGGGTGAAGCTGATGGCGGCTGCGCCCCCGCGCAGCCGCCGGCAGTACCCCCGTACCCGGCCGTACGCCCGAGGAGCAGCGCATGAAGGCCGCCGTCGTCCGCGATTTCACCGCACCGCTGGTCGTCGAGGACCACCCGGTACCCGAGCCGGCCCCGCACCAGGTCCGGGTCCGGATCGAGGCCTCCGGCCTCTGCCACACCGACATCCACGCCGCCCACGGCGACTGGCCGGTCAAGCCCAGCCCGCCGTTCGTGCCCGGGCACGAGGGCGTCGGCACCGTCGAGGCGGCCGGCGACCTGGTCCGGCACGTCCGGGTGGGCGAGCGGGTCGCCATCCCCTGGCTCGCGGACGCCTGCGGGCGCTGCGACCACTGCGTCTCCGGCTGGGAGACCCTCTGCCTCCAGCAGCACAACAGCGGCTACTCCGTGGACGGCGCCTACGCCGAGTATGCGCTCGCGCACGGCGACTACGTCGTCCCCGTCCCCGACGGCATCGACCCGCTGGACGCCGCGCCGCTGTCCTGCGCGGGCGTCACCACCTACAAGGCGCTCAAGGTCTCCGGGGCCGGGCCCGGCACCCGGGTGCTGGTCTCCGGCATCGGCGGGCTCGGTCACCTGGCACTCCAGTACGCCCGGGTCTTCGGCGCCGAGACCATCGCCGTCGACGTCACCGACGACAAACTCGCCCTGGCCCGCGACCTCGGTGCCGACCACGTCCTCGACGCCCGCACCCAGGACGTCGCCGCCGAGGTCCAGGCCCTCGGCGGCGCCCACGCCGCGATCGCTCTCGCCGTCAGCAACGCCTCCTTCCAGGCCGCCTACGGCGCCCTGCGCCGCGGCGGCAACCTCGTCCTGGTCGCCCTCCCGGCCGGCGGCAAGCTCGAACTGCCCGTCTTCGAGACGGTGTTGAACGGCACCAAGGTGATCGGCTCGATCGTCGGCACCCGCGAGGACCTCGCCGAGGTCTTCCGGCTGCACGCCCTCGGCCGCACCCGGGTGATCCGCGAGACCCGCCGCCTCGACGACGTGAACGCCTGCTTCGACGAGGTGCTGAGCGGCAAGGTCTCCGCCCGCCTGGTCTTCGACCTGCGCTGACGGCCCCCGGCCCGCCGCCCGGCCGGTCGATTCGGCGGCGCGCCCGGCCGGGCGGCGGGCACAATGCCCGGATGCCGCCACTGCTGCACGCCGCCGCCCGCAACCCCGCCCTGCCGCCCGACCTTCTCGGGCGGCTGCTCGACGCCGCCGACACCGACGAGGAGCTGGCCGACGCCCTCGCGGACCGGCCGGACCTCGACCCGGCGCAGGCCCGTCGGCTCGCCGGACGCGACGAGGACACCGCCGTCCGGCTCGCCCGCGGCGGCACGCTGCGCACCACGGACGCCAACCCGGTCACCCGCCCGCTGGTCGCGCTCACCCTGCTGGACGAGGGACGCGGAGATCCGGCGTGGGCCCGGCAGCTGGCCCGGGACCCGGACCCGTACGTCCGGATGCGGCTCTGCTCCTGCCCCGGGCTGCCGGACGAGGCCGCCGATCTCCTCGCGACGGACGAGGACACCGCCGTGCTGGCCGAACTCGGCCTCCACACCCGCCGGTCGGACCTGTTGGCCCGGCTCGCCGCCCACCCCGAGGCCGAGGTCCGGCGGTGGGTCGCGGCGAACGAGACCGCTCCACCCCGGCTGCTGACGGCACTCCTGGCCGACGAGGACGTCCGGACCCGCGGCCAGGCGGCGGGCAACCCCACGACCCCGGGTGCGGCGGCCGCCCGGCGCGTCGACGACCACCCGCTGGTCCGGCAGCGGCTCTCCGAACACCCCGCGCTGCCCGTGGAGACCTACCACCGGCTCGCCGAGGACCCGGCCCTGCGGGTCCGGGGCAGCCTCGCCGAGAACCCCGGGATCGATCTGCCGCTGATGCACCGGCTCGTCGACGACGAGGACCCCGACGTCCGACGCCGGCTCGCCCGCCACCCGCACCTCCCGCTCGACCTCCTCCAACGGCTCGCCGTCGCCGTCCGGATCGGCGCCGCCCTGCTCCCCCGGATCGCCCGCGCCGCCCCGGACGAACTCACCGCACTCGCGGGCTCCTCGGAACCCCGGGTGCGGATGCTCGTCGCAGAGCACCGCAGCCTGCCCGCCGCCGTACGTGACCGGCTCGCCGCCGACCCGGACGCCGCCGTCGCGAAGGCGGTCGCCCCGCACCCCGGCCTCACGTCCGCGCAACTCACCGCCGTGCTCGACCGGTTCGGCACCAAGGTGGCCACCGCCCTGGCCGCCAACCCGGCCGCCCCGGCCGCCCTGCTCGACCGGATCGCCGCCACCGAGCCCGTCCCCATCAAGGCCCTGCGGGCCATCGCCGCCCACCGCCACGCCACCCCCGGCGTCCTCGCCCACTGCCTCGCCTCCCCCGACCCCCGCACAGCCGAGGCCGCGGCGGCCAACCCGGCCCTGCCCCCGGACGTACTGAGGGCTCTGGTCGGCTGACGCGCGCCACCCGGGCCCGTCCGGATCAGGCCGCGACACCGGTGTGCGCGCAGCACGAGGCGCAGGTTGGCCCCCTACCGACCCAGGACCGGGGCAGGGCCACCGCGGCCGGGGCCCGCGCGGCCGCCGGGCCGGGAGCCGAACGCGAGCGAAGACGGGGGAAGACGGGCGAAGACGGGCGAAGGCAACGCCGGGGCACGCTCCCGGCCGTCACCACCGGCCACGCCACGGCGCCCCGGTTCGTCCGGGTGGGGTTGCAGTTGCGTCTCCGTTCCGTTCGGCGTGGGTACGAAGTGGCCGGCGGTCCGGGATCGTGGGGGCAACCACTCGTGCGGCAGGGGGAGTTGCCATGGGGGACGGCCGGGGGCCGGCACCGGATGCGGTGGCGGCGGCACTGCTGGGCGACGGGCCGCACCAGGCGGTGGCCGATGTCGTGCGGGCGCGGCTGCGGATGGTGCCGGAGGGCGCCGGGGCGCTCGCGGCGGCGCAGGCGAGCCCCGCGGACGCACAGGCGCGGGCGCTGCTGGCCGCCGCCGTCGCGCACCTGCTGGCCACGGACCCGGCGTTCGCGCAGTACCTGGCCACCACCGCGCTCGGGAAGCCGGACGATCCACCGACCGTCCACCTGCGGAGCGAGCCCAGCACCGTGCAGCTGCGGGTCGGCCCGCCGTCCGCACCGCCGCCGAAGGGCCCGAGCACCGTGCAGCTGCGGACCGGCCCCGCGGCCGCCCGTGCCCGGGCGCTCGCCGCCCGGCGGAGCAGCGCCGGGATCGTGGCGGCGCTCGTCCTGGTGCTGATCGCCGCACTGGTCGCGCTCGGCGTCCACCTGGGCTCGCGCCCGCTGCTGAAACCGGGCGGGCCCGGGCTGGCGCACGCCGCGCAGCCCCTGGGCGATCCGGCGCTGGTCCGGGGCGTGCTGCCCGACGAGGGGGCGATGCCGCGCGGGTGGCGGGTGCAGCGGGGGCCGGAGTCGGGGACGGGCCCGACCGACGCGGTGCCGTGCCTGCTGCCGGACGCCTGCGACCGGCAACTCGCCTCGGCCAGCGTGACGTTCGGCGCCGCGTCGGTGCAGACCGTGGAGTTCGACGTGGTCGCCTTCGCCTCCCCCGAGGCGGCCGCCAAGGCCTTCGACAGCGCACTCGAACGCACCGGCGGCGTGGAGTCGACGGCAGTGGCGATCCCGCGGATCGGCGACCGGAGCGCCACCCGGACCGTCGGTTCCTCGTCGGCGGTGGCGCTGGTCCAGGTCGGCGGCGTGCTGCTCCTGGTGCGGGACGACGGGCCGGGAGCCGCCCTGACCGCGCCCGGGCTGACGGTGTTCGCCCGGCTGCTCGCCGACCGCGCCCACCAGGCCCAGGAGGGCCGCACTCCCGACGCCTCCGCCCGGGGGACGACGAGCTGACGGTCGGCGCCCCCGGCGCCCGGAGCGGGCGGGGAGCCGGGTCGTCGCCCGAATGCATGTATCGCTCCCTTGACTGGCGTCACGGACGCGCCATACTGGCCTCACTCCCCGCTCGCACAACGAGGTGCCCGCCCATGGAGCTCTCACCCTCCGCGCACGTGGACACGTTCTGCCGAGACCACCTCCCACCCTTCGAGCAATGGCCCGAACTCCTATTCGAACTCCCGGAGTTGGCCTATCCCGATCGCCTGAACTGCGCCGCCGCCCTGCTCGACGACACCATCGAGCGCCTCGGCCCCGACCGGCCCTGCCTGCTCACCCCCACCGAACGGTGGTCCTACGGCGAACTGCGCGACCACGCCGACCGGATCGCCCGCCTGCTGACCGAGGACCTCGGCCTCGCCACCGGCAACCGGGTCCTGCTGCGCGGCCCCAACACCCCCTGGCTGGCGGCCTGTTGGCTCGGCGTACTGAAGGCCGGCGGGGTCGCCGTCACCACCATGCCGCTGCTGCGCGCCGCCGAGCTGACCGAACTGCACGGCATCGCCCGGCCCGTCCTCGCCCTGTGCGACCACCGCTTCCTGGACGAGCTGCACCGGGCACGGACCCCGGGGCTGCGCGTCCTCGGCTACGGCGGCCCCGGCCCCGAGGACCTCACCGCCCGCTGCGCCGCCAAGGCCGCCCGTTTCCCGGCCGTCCCGACCGCCGCCGACGACGTCGCGCTGATCGCCTTCACCTCCGGCACCACCGGCCACCCCAAGGCCACCCTGCACTTCCACCGCGACGTGCTCGCCATCGCCGACACCTTCTCCCGCCACCTGCTCCGCCCCACCCCCGAGGACCTCTTCGCCGGAACCCCGCCGCTCGGCTTCACCTTCGGCCTCGGCGGCCTGCTGGTCTTCCCGTTGCGGGCGGGCGCCGCCGGCCTGCTGCTGGAGCACGCCACCCCGGAGCAGCTCGCCGAACAGGTGCGCCGGCACCGGGTGAGTGTGCTGTTCACCGCGCCGACCGCCTACCGGGCCATCCTGGCCGCCGGGCTGGCGGACCGGCTCTCCGAGGTGCGGCACTGCGTCTCGGCGGGCGAGCCGCTGCCCGCCGCCATCTGGCGGGCCTTCCACGAGGCCACCGGACAGCGGTTGATCGACGGCATCGGCGCCACCGAAATGCTGCACGTGTTCGTCTCGGCCGCCGGCGGGGACATCCGGCCCGGTTCCACCGGCCGGCCCGTCCCCGGCTTCCGGGCCGCGGTCCTGGACGGGCAGGGCCGTCCGGTGCCGGACGGCGAACCCGGGATGCTGGCGGTCAAGGGCCCGACCGGCTGCCGCTACCTGGACGACGAGCGCCAGCTGGACTACGTCCGCGGCGGCTGGAACCTCACCGGCGACACCTACGTCCGGGACAGCGACGGCTACTTCTGGTTCCGGGCCCGCAACGACGACATGATCGTCTCGGCCGGCTACAACATCGCCGGGCCCGAGGTCGAGCAAGCGCTCGCCACCCACCCCGACGTGGCCGACTGCGCGGTGGTCGGCGCGCCGGACGAGCGGCGCGGCACGGTGGTCAAGGCGTACGTGGTGCTGCGCCCGGGCGTCCCGGAGGGTCCGGAGACGGCGCGCGGGCTCCAGGAGCACGTCAAGCGCACCATCGCACCGTACAAGTACCCGCGGGCGGTCGAGTTCGTGCCCGGGCTGCCGCGCACCGCGACCGGCAAGCTGCACCGCGCCGAGCTGCGCCGACGGGCCGAACCGACCCCGGCCAGCGTCACCGTCGAGCGCCGGGTGGAGTGGTTCGACACCGACGCCGCCGGGCACTACCACTTCTCCGCCGTGCAGCGCTGGGCCGAGGCGGCGGAGGCGGCCCTGCTGCGCCGGCTCGGACTGGCCGACCTGTTCGGGCGGATCCCCCGGGTGCACTTCGAGGCCGACTACCGCGAACGGCTCTGGTTCGGCGACCTGGTCCGCACCGAGCTGCGGGTGGTCCGGGTCGGCGGCTCCTCCCTGCACTACGCCTTCGAGGTGCACGGCCCGCACGGGCTGGCCGCGAAGGGGCGGATGTCGGTGGTGCACTCCGGACCGCACGACGGGGGCGCCGAGCCGTGGCCCTCACAGGTCCGCCGCACGCTGGCGGAGGCCGGGCCGCAGCGCCCGGAGGTGGCCGCGTGAGCCCCGGGACGGCCGCCGGCGCCGGGGCGGCCATCGCCCCCGGGCCGTCCGTCGGTCCCGGGGCGATCACCGACCCCGAGGCGGCCGCATGAGCCGCGCACGGGACCGTACCCGGATCGCCGTGATCGGCGGCGGCCCGGGCGGGCTCTACTTCGCCGCCCTGGCCAAGCAGCTGGCGCCCGACCGGGAGCTCACCGTCTTCGAACGGGACGGCCGGGACGACGAGTTCGGCTTCGGTGTGGTCTTCTCCGACGAGACCCTGGACGGCATCGCGAACGCCGACCCGCACGTCTTCGCCGCGATCGGCGCCGAGTTCGCCTGCTGGAGCGACATCGACATCCGCTTCGCGGGCGAAGTGCGCACCAGCGGCGGCCACGGTTTCGCCGCCCTGGACCGCAACCGGCTGCGCGCCGTCCTGCAACGGCGCTGCGCCGAGCTGGCGGTGGACGTGCGCTACCGGACCCCCGCCCCGCCCGTGGACCGGCTGGCCGCCGAGTACGACCTGGTGGTGGCCGCCGACGGCATCCGCTCCGGCACCCGGTCCGCCTTCCCGGAGAGCTTCCGCCCCGATCTGGACGAGCGCCACTGCCGCTACATGTGGCTCGCCACGGACAAGGTCTTCGAGGCCTTCACCTTCATCGTCGAGCGGTTCGACTTCGGCGTCCTCCAGGTGCACGCCTACCCGTACAGCGCCACCCGCTCGACCTTCATCGTCGAGGCGGCCGCGGACGCCTGGCGCCGCGCGGGCTTCGAGGCCCTCGCCGCACGGGAACCGGCGCGCGGCGAGAGCGATCTGGCGAGCGTGCGTCGCTGCGCGGAGCTGCTCGCCGGGCACCTGGACGGCCACCGGCTGATCCCCAACGCCTCCCGCTGGATCCGCTTCACCACGGTGCGCAACGCGAGCTGGCGCCACCGCAACGTGGTCCTGCTCGGCGACGCCGCGCACTCCGCGCACTTCTCGATCGGCTCGGGCACCAAGCTCGCCCTGGAGGACGCCCTCGCCCTGGCCGCCGCGCTGAGCGAACAGCCCACCCTGGACGATGCGTTGGCCGCTTACGAGGCCGAGCGGCGCCCGGTGGTGGAGTCCACCCAGCGTGCCGCGCAGGCCAGTCTGGAGTGGTTCGAGACCATCGGGCGGCGGACCGGGCAGGACGCCGACCGGTTCGCCTTCAACCTGCTCACCCGCAGCCGGCGGGTCACCTACGGCAATCTGCGGGCCCGCGACCCCGCCTTCGTGGACGCCGTGGACACCGCCTTCGGCGGCTCTCCCGGAGTGCCGCCGATGTTCCGGCCGCTGAAGCTGGGCGCACTGGAGCTGCGCAACCGCGTCGTGGTGCCGCCGCTCGCCACCTTCACCTCCCCCGACGCGCTGCCCAGCGGCTTCGACCGGGCCCAGCTGACCGGGCACGCGCTCGGCGGCGCGGGGCTGGTGCTCGCCGGGATGACCGCGGTCGGCCCCGAGGGCCGGGCCACCGACCGCTGCCCGGGCCTGTGGACCGACCACCAGGAGGCCGCCTGGCACCGACTCGTCGGCGCCGTCAGGGCGGTGAGCGACACCCCGCTCGGCATCCAGCTGACCCACGCCGGCCGCCGGGGCGCGACCACCGCCCCCGGGCCGGACGGCATCGGCCGCCCGCTCACCGAAGGCTGGCCGCTGATCGCCCCCTCGGCCCTTCCCTGGGACGCCGACAGCCCCGTTCCGCACGAGGCAAACGACATCCAACTGGACGCCGTCACCGCGGACTTCGCAGCCTCCGCCGAGCGGGCCGCCCGGGCCGGCTTCGACGTGCTGGAGCTCCAGTTCGGCCACGGCCACCTGCTCTCCTCCTTCCTCTCCCCGCTCACCAACCGCCGCACCGACCGCTACGGCGGCCCGCTGGCCCACCGGCTGCGGCTGCCACTGGAGGTACTGACGGCGGTACGGGCCGTCTGGCCGGCCGGCCGCCCGCTGCTGGTGCGGATCTCGGCGAGCGACTGGGCGCCCGGCGGCACCACCGAGGAGGAGGCGGTGGCGATCTGCCGCGCGCTCGCCGGGGCCGGGGCGGACGCGCTGGACGTCTCCACCGGCGAGGTGGTGGCGCACCAGCGGCCGCCGTACGGGCGCGGCTACCAGACGCCCTTCGCCGAGCTGGTCCGCGCCGCCACCGGCCTGCCGACCATCGCGGTCGGCGCGATCTCCGGGTTCGACGACGCCGACTCCGTGCTGCTGGCCGGGCGGGCCGACCTGGTCGCGGTCGGCCGCGCCCAGCTGTACGACCCGCTCTGGACCCTGCACGCCGCCGCCGAGCGGGGCCACACCGGGCCGGGCGCCCGCTGGCCCGGGCCGTGGATGGCGGGCAGCCGCAGGCCGCCGGGCCCGAACGCCGACCGGGTCGCCCCGCGCCTGCACCTGCTGCGCGAGCCGCCCGCGCCCGTCCACCGCCGCTGGTCACCGCCTTTTCCTTCCGACACCGCCGAGGAGTGACGAGGAGCCATGCCCCACCTGCCCCGCTTCACCGCCGCCGCCGTCCAGGCCGCCCCGGTCTACCTGGACCCGGCCGCCACCGTCGACAAGGCCGTCGCGCTGATCCACGAGGCGGCCGGGCACGGCGCCGAACTGGTGGTCTTCCCCGAGGTCTTCGTGCCCGGCTACCCGTACTGGAACTGGACGATGAACCCGGTCCAGGGCTCGCCCTGGTTCGAGCGCCTGTACCGGGCCTCCGTCGACGTCCCCGGCCCGCACGTCGACACCCTGCGGGCCGCCGCCCGGCAGGCCGGCGTGGTACTGGTGATCGGGATCAACGAACGCGGCGGGCCCGGCCTCGGACTGCTGTACAACACCCTGCTGATCATCGACGCGGACGGCGAACTCATCAGCGTCCACCGCAAGTTGATGCCGACCTGGGCCGAAAAACTGACCTGGGGCCAGGGCGACGGGAGCACCCTCACGGTGCACCCCACCGCCGTCGGCCCGCTCGGCGCGCTGGCCTGCGGCGAGAACACCAACCCGCTGGCCCGCTTCACCCTGCTGGCCCAGGGCGAACTGGTCCACGCCGCCTGCTACATCGCACTGCCGGTGGGCCCGGAGGACTACGACATGGCGGACTCGATCGCGCTGCGCACCGCCGCGCACTGCTTCGAGGGCAAGGTGTTCTCCGTCGTCTCCTGTTCCACCCTCTCGCCCGGGATGGTGGACCTGATCGCCGGCGACGACCCGCAGGTCCGCAAGCAGCTCGCCCGCCCGCACAGCGCCCTGTCCGGGATCTTCGGTCCGGACGGCCGCCCCGTCACCGAACCGCTGGTGGACGAGGAGGGCATCGTCTACGCCGAGATCGACCTCGGCCGCTGCATCCAGCCCAAGCAGATGCACGACATCGTCGGGCACTACAACCGCTTCGACGTCTTCCGGCTGCACGTGGACAACCGCCCGCTGCGGCCGCTGACGCTCCCCGAGGAGGAGGCATGACCAGCCCCGAGAGCACCCCCGGCCACAACGCTCACGACGACGACCGGATCGGCCGGGCCCGGGTCACCGACAGCCCCGAACTGATGGCCTACTACAAGGAGTTGGCCGAGCACGAGGCGGGCGCCCTGTGGACGGTCGCGAACGAGATCGAACCCTGGTACCCGCAGCCGAGGTCCGTCCCGGTGCTCTGGCGCTACGCCGACCTCCGCCCGCTGGTGCGCAAGGCGCTGCCGCTGGTGAAGGCCGACGACGCCGGCCGCCGGGTGGTGATGCTGGTGAACCCCGGCCGCCGCGAACTGAGCGCCGCCGTCGGCCTGTTGTACACCGGCCTGCAGATCATGGGGCCCGGCGAGGCGATGACGGCGCACCGCCACCAGGCCTCCGCGCTGCGCTTCGTCCACGAGGGCACCGGCGCCTGGACCGTGGTGGACGGACAGAAGCTGAAGGTCGGCCCGCGCGACTTCGCGATCACCCCGAACAACACCTGGCACGAGCACGGAAACGAGGCCGACGACGCCCCGGTGATCTGGCAGGACGGCCTGGACATCCCGCTGGTCAACACCCTCGACGCCAACTTCTACGAGGTCCACCCGGAGCTGTACCAGCGACCGGGGCCGGTCACCGGCTCCTCGCTGCTCAGCTACGGCGGCAACCTGCTGCCGTACGGCGTCGAGAAGTGGACCCGGCCGTACTCCCCGCTGCTCGGCTGGCCCTGGGAGCCCAGCTACCACGCGCTGCGCCGGCTCGCCCGCGCCACCGAGGGATCGCCCTACGACGGCGTGACCATGGAGTACACCAACCCGGTCACCGGCGGCCCGGTGATGCCGACCATGTCCGCCCACCTGCAACTGCTGCGCCCGGGCCAGGCCACCCGCGCCCACCGGCACACCGGCTCGGTGGTGTACACCGCGGCCAAGGGACGCGGCGCCTCGGTGATCGCCGGGCAGCGCTTCGCATGGCAGCAGGGCGACATCTTCGTCGTCCCGTCCTGGGCCTGGCACGAGCACGAGAACCTCGACCGGGGCGAGGACGCCTGCCTGTTCTCCTTCAACGACTTCCCGGTGATGCGCGCGCTCGGCCTCCACCGCGAGGAGGCCCATCCGGACGGGCAGCAGCCCACCGTCACCACCGCCTGACCAGGAGCCCCACCACCATGCACCTGCTGACCTTCCGCACCCACGACGACGCCGGCCCCGCAGGCCGCACCGGGGACGACGGCCATGACGACACCCCGCGCCTCGGCGCCCGGATCGACGGCGACCGGGTCGTCGACCTGACCGCCCTCGCCACCGCCGCCGGGGTCCGACTGCCTCCCGACCTCCTCGGGTTGATCCGCGCCGGAGAGCCGGCCCTGGCCACCGTCCGCGACCTGCTGGCCGGGGCACCGACCGGCCGGCCGCTCGCCGAGGTCTCGCTGTGCGCGCCGCTGCGCCCCGGCAAGATCGTCGGCGTCGGCCTCAACTACGTGGAGCACGTGGCCGAGTCGCACCGCACCCTGGACACCGACCGCGAACTGCCCGACCGGCCGGTGCTGTTCGGCAAGCCCTCGACCGCCGTCACCGGCCCGGGCGGCCCGATCCTGCACAACGCCGACCTCACCAAGCAGCTCGACTGGGAGTGCGAACTCGCCGTGGTGATCGGCGCACCGGCCTTCCGGGTGGCCGAGGCGGACGCGCTGCGGCACGTGTTCGGCTACAGCATCGTCAACGACATCAGTGCCCGGGACCAGCGCCGCTCCGGCCAGTGGTTCTTCTCCAAGGGCCAGGACAGCTACGCGCCGTTCGGCCCGGTCGTGGTGACCGCCGACGAGATCCCCGACCCGCAGCGGCTCGACCTCTCGCTGACGGTCAACGGTGAGCTGCGGCAGGACTCCAACACCCGCCACATGCTGTTCGGTGTCGCCCGGCTGATCGCCGACATCTCCTCCGGCGTCACCCTGGAACCGGGCGACGTGATCTCCACCGGTTCCCCCTCCGGCGTCGGCGCCGGGATGGTGCCGCCGCAGTTCCTCCAGCCCGGCGACCTGGTCGAGGCCACCATCGAACGGATCGGCACGCTCGCCAACCCGGTGATCGACGCCCGCTGACCCGCCCCGGACCGGAAAGGACCGTCCACCCGATGACCACCCACCGGATCGGCCAGATCGTCCCGAGCTCCAACGTCACCATGGAGACCGAGGTCCCCGCCCTGCTGCGGGCCCGCGAGGCGGTCGCCCCCGAGCGGTTCACCTTCCACTCCAGCCGGATGCGGATGACCAGGGTCACCCCCGAACAACTGCGCGCCATGGACGCCGAGTCCGACCGCTGCGCCGCCGAGCTGTCGGACGCCCGGGTGGACGTGATCGGCTACGCCTGCCTGGTCGCCGTGATGGCCACCGGCCCCGGCTACCACCGGCAGGCCGAACGGCGGCTGCACCTGCGCACCGTCCAGAACGGCGCCCCCGCGCCCGTGGTCACCAGCGCCGGCGCGCTCGTCGCCGGGCTGCACGAACTCGGGGCCGCGAAGGTCGCCATGGTCACCCCGTACCTGCGACCGCTGGCCCGGACGGTGGTCGAGTACCTCGCCGCGGAGGGCATCGAGGTGCTCGACCACGCCGCCCTGGAGATCGCCGACAACCTCGACGTCGCCGCCCACGACCCGGCCCTGCTGCCCGCCATCGCCCGCGATCTCGCCCACGCCGAGGCGGACGCGGTGGTGCTCTCGGCCTGCGTGCAACTGCCCTCGCTGTCCGCGGTCGAGGAGGCCGAGCAGCAGTTGGGCAAGCCGGTGGTCTCGGCGGCCGTCTGCACCACCCACCAGCTCCTGCGGGCCCTTGGCCTGCCCGCCTTCGCGCCCGGCGCCGGACACCTGCTCTCCGGTGCCTACGCGTAGCCCCCCGGGCGCCTTGGGAACGCAGGATTGCGCGCCCTCGGACCGGCACTCTCGTTATGATCGCCACCACCACCGGGGAGGAGGGCCCGCGCATGTCCGAGAACACGTCCCGGCCGAGCTCCCTGATCCACACCGTCTACGGCGAGTTCGTCCGCCGCCTCGGCGGCTGGATATCCATCGCCGACCTGATCGCGCTGCTGGCCGAGCTGGACGTCGACGGCCCGGCCGTCCGCTCGGCGATCTCGCGGTTGAAGAAGGCCGGCACCCTGCTCCAGGAGCGGCGCGCGGGCACGGGGTACCGGCTCGCGCTCGCGATGGAGCCGGTCTTCGAGGAGGGCGACCGGCGGATCTTCCACAGCCTGGAGCCGGCCGAACTCGCCGACGGCTGGGTGGTGGCGGTCTTCTCGGTGCCCGAGTCCGCCCGCGCCCACCGCCACCAGCTGCGCTCCCGGCTGAGCTGGCTGGGCTTCGGCAACGCCGCCCCCGGGGTCTGGCTGGCACCGGCCCGGCTGCTGCCGGACGCCCGTCGGTTGCTGGACCGGCTCGGGCTGAGCGCCTACGTCCATCTGTTCCTCTCCGCCGAGTACGCCGGCTTCGCCGATCTCCGTACAGCGGTGGCGAGTTGGTGGGACCTCCCGGCGATCGGGGCACAGTACGGGGCCTTCGCCGATGCCTGGCACCCGGCCGCCGAGGAGCTGCGCGGACGGTCTCCGGTCGACCCGGCCGAGGCCTTCCGCGACTACGTGCCGATGCTCACCCGGTGGCGTCGGCTGCCGTACCTGGATCCGGGGCTGCCCGCGCCGCTGCTGCCCGCCGACTGGAACGCGGTACCGGCGCGCGCGGTGTTCACCGAGTTGCACGGACTGCTCGCCGAGCCCAGCCTCCGGTACGTCGAGAAGGTCACCGGACTGTCCCGCCCCCAGGAGCCGCAATGACCGACCCCGACGATCCGGTGATCCGACCCGCCTCCGCCGTTCCGGCGGCCCGCCCCACCCCCGCGGACCTGCTGATCCGCGCCGCCGCCGTGCACACCCTGGTGCCCGGCGAGCCGCCCCGGCGGGCGGTCGCCGTCACCGGTGGCCGGATCACCGCGCTCTCCGCCGCGCCCGACGGACTGGACGCCCTGATCGGCCCGGGCACCGAGGTGGTGGACGCCCCGGGCTCGACCGTGCTGCCCGCCTTCGACGACACCCACACCCACCTGATCCTGGCCGGACACAGCGTCCACGGCGTGCCCGTCCACCGGGCCCGCGACCTCGCCGGATTCCTCGGCCTGATCCGCGAACGCGCCGCCCGCACCCCCGCCGGGGAGTGGATCCGCACCACGGTCAACTGGCAGGAGGTCCTGCTGACCGAGCAACGGATGCCCACCACCGGGGAGTTGGACACGGCCACCGCCGAACACCCGGTACTGGTGCGCCGCGGCGCGTACAACATGGTGCTCAACTCGGCCGCACTGCGGCTGGCCGGGATCACCGACGCCACCGAGGCGCCGCCGGGCGGCGTGATCGAGCGCGACGAGCACGGGCGGCTCACCGGCCGGCTGATCGACCGGGCGGTCGAGCTGGTCGAGCGGGTGCTGCCGAGCCCGACCCTCACGGAGCGGATCGAGGGACTGCGCGCCGCCTCCGCCGACTTCGCCGCCACCGGGATCGGCACCGTCCGCGACTGCCTGGTCCCGGCCGAGGACCTCGACGTCCTGGACGCCGCCCGGGCCGAGGGCGCCCTGGCCGTCCGGGTCCGCGCGCTGGTCTCCGGTTTCGCCGCCCGCACGCCGGCCCAGGTGGACGCACTGCTGGACCGGATGGACGACTGGCGGGCGGCCGGCCGGGACGACGACCGACTGCGGATCTGGGGCGTCAAGTTCGGGATCGACGGCGGCTTCGAGGCGGGCGCGGTGGAGGAGCCGTACCAGGGGCAGCCCTGCTACCACGGCCGGCTGCTCTGGGAGCCGGACGAACTGCTCGCGGCGGTGGAGCGGGTGGTCGGGCGGGGCCGGCGGGTCGGTGTGCACGCCTGGGGCGACCGCGGGCTGCGGGTCCTGCTGGACGTCTTCGAGCAGGTGGTCGAGCGCCACCCCGGCCTGCCGCCAGGCACCCTGGTGGTCGAGCACGGCGGCCTGGCCCGCTCCGAGCAGCGTGCGCGGGCGATCGCGCTGGGCATCCCGGTGACGGTCCAGCACCCACTGCTGCACGACGGCGCGCTCACCCAGCAGCGGGCCTGGGGCGAGGAGCGCACCGCCGCGCTTTTCCCGCTGCGCGAGTGGCTGGACGAGGGCGCGCTGATCACCGGCGGCTCGGACTTCCCGGTCGGCCCGTACGGCGGGATGGTGTCGGTGTGGGGCATGACCACCCGGGGCACCACGGCCGGCGTGGTCGGCCCGGAGCACGCGATCGGCCGGTCCGAGGCGGTCGCGCTGCACACCGTGAACGCGGCCAGGCTGACCTGCGAGAGCGCGGTGCGCGGCAGCCTGCGGCCGGGGGCGTTCGCCGACCTCACGGTGTGGCCGGTCGATCCGCTGGATCCGTCGGCCTGCCCGGTGGACGCGCTGCGCGAGCTGCGCCCCACCCGTACGGTGGTCGACGGCCTTACCGTGCACCGCGCCTGACGGACCGTCAGACCGCAGCGAGCTCCCTCAGGTCGATGCCGCGGTGCAGCGCACGCAGATCCTCGTGCAGCGTGGACGGCGGAACGGCGAGCACCCCGCAGCGGGCCCGGTTCACACAGCGCCGGGCGATCGAGCGGCGCGTCAGCCCGCGCAGCCTGACCCGCAGGCCGCCCTGCTCGCCGGTGCTGACCACCAGCAGGTCGCCCGGGCGGTCGGCCAGCCCGGTCAGCACCGTCGCGACCTCGCCGCGCACGACCAGCGGCTGCACCGGCACCCCGATCGGCAGTCCGCCGAACGCCTGCTCCAGCGCGCTCTCCATTCGCGCCTCGGCGAGCTCCTGCCAGGCGCGCAGCAGCGGCGGGCAGGGCCGGGCGCGGTAGTTGCGCTCACCGCCGACCGGCGTCCAGGCGAGCACCGGCACCAGGACGGCCCCCCGGGCCCGGGCCTCCTCGGCCGCCCGGTGCAGGGCGGTCAGGCTGTGCAGTGAACCGCTGACTCCGACGATGACGCGGGCGCCGTCCGACATGATCCTTCACTTTCCGATGCCAAAACTCTTCAATGTCTGCAATTAGATTGCCACATCCTCTTTTGGCCTGCAAATCTAAGGCATTCACTGAATATCACCTTGCATCGCCCGGCATATCCATGCCCTGGCCGCCGCTCGGACGGACCTCCTGGAGCAACCCCCAGGTGAAGTCGGCCTCGCACGGGCACAGCCGTCCATCGGCATCCGGGACCACGAAGTCCAGCCGGAACCTGGTCGGCGCACTGCCCTCGCGCGGCACCGCGGACGGAAACGCGGCCCCGACATCGCCCACCACGCAGCTCCACGGCGCGAGATCGGCCGGCGTGCGCAGCACGGGCGGCGGGGAGCCCGCCGCCCGCACCAGCCACTCGTTCAGCAGCGGCCCACCGATCTCCGCCGGGCCGAGCAGGATCTCGAAGCGCAACTCGGGCCAGAGCGGCAGCACCCACTGGCGCGCCACGCAGTCGAGATCCCCGATCCGACGCGGCACACTCCCCCCGGCCGGCCCGAGCACGGCCGCGTACCGGGCCGCACCGCGCGGGAAGCCGGGCGCGCGGACCATCGCCTGCCAGCGCTTGCTGGCCTCCCGCATCGAGGCCCGGGTGGCGCCGAGCCGCCGCACCGCCCCCTCCACCAGCACGGCCTGGAAATCGGCCATCCGGCGCAGCAGCACCAGCTGGAACTCGGTGACCCCGAAGCCGTTGATCGCCATGTCCGAAGCCTAGACGGGAGCGGGCAACCGGCCGCTCGACCGACCGGCGGCCGCCCCGGCGCCGTCGGCGGCACCCGGACGCCCTGCGCCCTGCGGCCTGCGACCTGCGACCTGCGACCTGCGACCTGCGACCTGCGCGAAGCTCGGTGTCGGCTCGCGCGGGGAGCTGGCGGCGCCGGCCCGACGGCGCTGGTCCGAAAAAAATCGGTTGCGGGGGAGCGCGGCCCAGATCACGATGTGCGGCATGTACCTGTGCTGACGACTGCCACGTAGCAACTCATCCCTACGCGATCGACCTCTGCGCCGGGCCATCGGCCGCGCGCCGAGTCGATGACACGCGCGCTCACGCGATCGACCGCCCTTGGCGCTCGGCCATGCCGCCATGTGGCCATGTCCCGAGGCGATGAGACGCGCTGTCGCGAGTTGCCACGGAGAGACACGACCTGTCGCGCGATCGACCTCGGGACGCCCGCCATGCGGCCATCCGCCCCGAGGCGATGACACGCGCCTTCATGAGCACTCGTCAGATACCAGGAGCCCCGGCCGATCCAGCCGATCCGGTCCGCGCGCGTTCCTGATGAACCAGGAAACAGACCACCATGCATACCGAACGCAAGGCCCGCTGGGCCGTGCGCCAGTCCGCGCTGCCCACCGTCGTCCGCAGCTGCCCGGACTGCTACAGCACGCGGCACCGGCCCTCGGGCAAGATCCGTGTCAACGCCAACGGCAAGCTCCTCGACGTCTGGCTGCTGCTCAGCTGCGCGGGCTGCGACCGGACCTCGAAGGTGCCCGTCCACGAGCGCGTCCACACGTCGTCGCTGGAACCCGCCCGCAGGGAGGCGTACGAGAACAACGACCTCGCCGTGGTGCGGGAACTGACGATGAGTGCGTCGCTCGCCGCCAAGAACGGCTACAGCCTGGACTGGAGCGGCACCTGGGAGCTGGAGGCACGCACGCCGCTCCACGCGATCGACGATCCGACCCCGCTGACGGTGCTGGTGAGCTTCGAGCTGCCGGTCCCGGTCCGGGTCGAACGCCTGCTCATGTCCGGCCTCGGCCTCAGCCGCAGCCGGGTCCGCCGGATGGTCGCGGACGGCCGCATCCGCCTGCCGCTCGCCCCGGACGCCAAGACACGCCGCGACTTCGAGCTGACGGTCCACGCTCCGGCGGCGACCCTGGCTCAGCTCGCGGCTCCGGTCGCGACGGTGCGGCGGGAGGCGGTGCGGCGGGAGGCGGTGCGCGAACTCGGCGCCGCCGACGCCGTCGAGGCGCCGCTGCGCCTGTCGCGCGCGGTGTCCGGGGCGTAGGCCGACGGCTCGGTGCGGGGCGGTACCCGCGCGCGGCTCACGGACTCGCCGTTCGTGAGCCGCGCGGCGGGCTCCCGCGTGATGGGTCCAGCCTCCTCCGACGACGCAGTCCGGGGTGTCGCAACGGTGGCTGCCGGCCACCGTTCCCGACGGCCGCACCGTGATCGCCTCCGGCGCCGTCACGGCCCACGATCCGCCGACCCTGTTGGAGCTGGACCTCGACCCGCACGGGCGGGTCCGGTTCGACCTGACCGACGAGGGCGGCGGCACGGCCTGAAACTCGGTTCGAGCACATGTTCGAATCGAGGCGTACGCTGGCCCCATGCACGGCACCGTCCACCTCCAGCCCTCGCTGTTCGACGACGCGGACCGCGGCGGCCTCCGCCTCGGCCCGCTCACCGGCCTGCGGCGGCAGCCGCTCGGCGACGGCGCCTGGCTGGACCTGCTCCCGGGCTGGCTGCACGGAGCCGACGAGCTGTTCGAACAACTGGCCTCCGACGTGCCGTGGCGGGCCGAGCGCCGCGAGATGTACGAACGGACGGTCGACGTCCCGCGCCTGCTGGCCTCCTACCCGGCGCAGGCCGAACCGCCGCACCCGGTGCTCGGCCTGGCCCGGACGGCGCTGAGCCGGCACTACGCCCAGGAGCTGGGCGAGCCGTTCCGCACCCTCGGCCTGTGCTACTACCGGGACGGCCGGGACAGCGTGGCCTGGCACGGCGACCGGATCGGGCGCGGCGCCCGCGAGGACACCATGGTGGCGATCCTCTCCGTCGGCGAGCCGCGCACCCTGGCGCTGCGGCCCCGGTCCGGCGGCGGGCCGGCCGTCCGCCACCCGCTCGGGCACGGGGACCTGGTCGTGATGGGCGGCTCCTGCCAGCGCACCTGGGAGCACGCGATCCCCAAGACGGCCCGCCCGGTGGGCCCGCGGATCAGCATCCAGTTCCGGCCGCACGGAGTGTCCTGATCCCCCGCTTGCCGCGCACCCGCCGGGCGCGGAGGCTGGCGGGTGGGGCCGGTGGCGACGAACGCCGAACGCCGAATGCCGAATGCCGGGCACCGGGCACCGGGCCCGCCAGGAGGGTCGCATGCCGAAACCGGGCAACTACCGTGCCGGGGTGCCGTGCTGGGTTGTTCTCACCACGCCGGACATCGCACGGGCGGAGGCCTTCTACGGCGCGCTGTTCGACTGGGAGTTCGTTCCGACCGGTCCCGCCGAGGCGGTTGCCACCCGGTACGGCGCCCAGGTCGCGGCCGTCGAACGGGCCCGGCCGACCGACCCGCCCGCCACCTGGACCACCTTCCTCGCCTGCCCCGATCCGCCGCGCACCCTTGCCGCGGTCCGGGCCGCCGGCGGCCGCCTCGCCCGTGAGCCGTACGAGGTGCCCGAGCAGGGCCGCGCCGCGCTCGCCGTCGACCCGCTCGGCGCCCGCTTCGGACTCTGGCAGGCCGGCACCATCGACGGCGCCGGCCTGGTCGACGAGCCGGGCGCGCTCGCCTGGAACGAGCACCTCTCCCCCGACCCCGACACCGCCCGGGCCTTCTACCACCGGGTCCTCGGCTACGGCTACGACCGGCCACGGGAGGGACACACCCTCGCCCGGGTGGCCGGCCTGCCCGCGTGCAGCATCGGCCCCGCCGGCCCGGGCGCAAAGGCGCGCTGGCTGGTCCACTTCGCGACCGGGGACACCGACCGTACGGCCGACCGGCTGCGCGCCCTCGGCGGCACGGTCGTCACGGGGCCGACGCCGGCGCCGTTCGGCCGCACCGCGCTGGTCCGGGACGACGCCGGCGCGGACTTCGTGCTGGTCGCCGTCCCGACCCGGGACTCCGCGGCGGCGGCCTGAGCCCGCCCCGGCCGAACCGGCCACCGATCCACCCGTCCGCACACCCGCACACCCGCACACGGGCATACGGGCGGGCACACGGGCCCGGAGCGCCGGCTCCCGTCCGTCAAGTTGCCTTCCTGGCAAGACCGTTCGGCGCACTCGCCGGTGTCCGAGGACGACCGACCCGCCGAACCCGCTGTCCGTTGCGACCGCTACCGTGCTGCCATGAGTTCCTTCCTGCGCGCGTACCTGGTCGACCCCGCGGAGCTCCGTGTCCGCGTCGGCAGCGGCAACGACGGGGCGCTCGACGAGGCCCTCGCATACTTCGGCCCGTCCCTGGACAGGTCCGACGAGCACTTCGCCGACGAGATCGCGCTGGGCGCGCCGACCGCCCTGGAGGCGCTGCGCGCCGTGGTGCACGGCGGCCCCTTCTCCGCGGACGCGGACCACGCCTTCCAGTACGGCTACGCGTACCGGCGGCTGTGCTGGCTCGTCGGGCAGCCCCTGGAAGTCGACTCCTTCGGACCCTTCCGGGGCAACTGGCTGGAGGTGGTCGACGACGGCCTGAAGGCGTACGGGATCACGGCCGTCTCGGTCGCGGACTTCCAGTACGGCGGCGGACTTCCGGCCGAACTGCCCTCCTGCGATGTGCCGTCCTGCAGCACCTGGCCGGCCGAGGACTGCCGGAGGGCACTGGAGCAGTTCGGACGGGCCGAGCACGAGGGCCGCGCCCCGGCGCCGGAGCGCGAGGTGGCCGAGGCCGTCGCGGAGGTCGTCGGCTGGCTCCGGCTCGCGCAGCGCCGGAAGGGTACCGACGTCGTCGGCTTCGTCTCCTGAACTGCCGGACCTCCTCGGCCGCTCGGCCTTCTGCCCCTCCCCTCCCGGGCCCGGACGGCCGAGGGAGTCCCGCCGACGGCGGGACTCCCGGGTGCGCGGCCTCGGCGGACGTCAGTCCTTCACCGCGCCGGCCAGTCCGGAGACCAGCTTGCGCTGCACCGCGATGAAGAAGATCAGCACCGGCACGGTCATCAGCGTGGACGCCGCCATGATGCCGCCCCAGTCGTTCTCGTCCGGCTTGAAGAAGACCAGCAGCGCCGAGGGCAGCGTCTGGTTCTGGGTGGCGCTGATGATGAAGGTCTTGGCGAAGACGAAGTCGTTCCAGGCCGCGATGAAGGAGAACACACTGGTCGCGGCGAGTCCCGGCGCCACCAGCGGCAGCAGGATCCGCCACAGGATGCGGGTCCGGCCGGCCCCGTCGATCTGCGCCGCCTCCTCGATCGAGACCGGGACGGCCGCGACGAAGCCGCGCATCATCCAGATCCCGAACGGCAGCGAGAACGCCAGCTGCACCAGGACCAGCGAGGCCAGGGTGTTCAGCCCCACGCCCGGGGCGAACCGCCCGGCGTCGCGGAACATGAAGAACAGCGGGATGGTCAGCGCCTCGACCGGGATCATCTGGGCGATCAGGAACATCACCATGATGGTGGTCCGGAACTTGAAGCGGAACCTGGTCACGGCCACCGCCGCCAGGAAGACCACGATCGCCGACAGCACCACCACCGACAGCGCGACCACCAGGCTGTTCACGAAGTAGCGGCCGAATCCGTCGACGCTGAGCACCTGCCGGAAGCTCTCCAGCGTGGGGTGGGCGGTCCACGGCCTGGGGTCGAGGGACTGGATCTCGCCCTTGGGCTTGAAGGCCGAGAGCACCATCCAGAAGATCGGGAACGCGGTGACCACGGCCAGCACGATCGCACCGGTGTTGGCGGCCAGCCGCCAGCGGCCACGGGCGCTGCGACCGCGGGGATTCCGGCCGCGGGCGTTGCCGGCCGACTTCACGGCGGCCGACTTCACGGCGGCCGGCTTCACGGCGGCCGGCTTCACGGCGGCCGGGGAGGAGTTCGCCGGGCTCACAGTTCGTTCCCCGTCCGTCGCAGCGTGCGGATGTACAGGACCGTCGGGATCACCAGGATCAGCAGCATGATCACGCCGATCGCCGCGCCCAGCCCGTACTGCGAGGAGGCGAACGCCTTCTGGTACGCGTACACGTTGAGCACCAGGTTCTGGCCGGCGATGCCGCCGCCCTCGGTCATCACATAGATCTGGGTGAATACCTTGAAGTCCCAGATCACCGACTGGATGACCACGATGGTCAGGATCGGCCGCAGCATCGGCGCGGTGATCCGGCGGAAGGTGGTCCAGGTGTTGGCGCCGTCCAGGGCGGCCGCCTCCATGATCTCCTCCGGGATCGCCCGGATGCCCGCGTAGAGGGTGACCATCACGAACGGGTAGGAGTGCCACACCACCACGGCGCCGACGATCAGGAACGCCGTCCACTTGTCGTAGAACCAGTTGAACTCGTGGAAGCCGGAGAGCCCGAGCCCCTCCAGGGTGTGGTTGACCAGACCGAGGTTGGTGTCGAACAGGAAGCTCCACACCGTCGAACCGGTCATCGCCGGCGCCGCCCAGGCGGCCATCGCCGCGGTGGTCAGCACCAGCCGCGGCCACCGGCCGACCTTGGTGAGCAGCACCGCGAGAGTGGCGCCGACGGCCAGGGTGGCGACCACGCAGAACGCGGCGAAGCCGATGGTCTGGAACAGCACCGTCCAGAACTGCTCGTCCTCCAGGATCTTCGTGTAGTTGCCGAAGCCGACGAAGGAGGCCGGGACGCCGCCGGAGGCCTGGGCCTGCCCGAAGTCGAGGACGGACAGCAGGCCCAGCTGGTAGATCGGGTAGGCGACCAGCGGGATCAGGATGACCGCGGCCGGCAGGAGCAGCAGCAGCGGGGGCCGCCGGCGCCGGCCGCCCGGGGGTGCGGCCGGCGCCTTTCCCCCACGGCGCCTCTGCGGGGAAGGCGGCGCCGGGGCGGTCGAGGTGGATACGGACACGTGCGGGACCTGCTCTCTGAGACGAACCGGGAGGGGGGCCGTCCGTGCGCGGCCGGTGGCCGACGGTGCGGTGCGCCGGGGGCCGACGGTGCGGTGTGCCGGTGCCCGACGGCGCGGTGCCTGCGGCTCGGTGCCTGCGGCGGCGCGGTTCGGGTCACCGCGCACGGGGCGCGGTGGCGGTGGCGCGCCGCCGCCGGCGGCCGGCCGTCAGTGCGCGGCGAAGGCCGAGGAGATCTGCGCGGCGGCGTCGGCCGAGGCCTTGGCCACGTCGGCCTTGCCGGTGACGACCTGCTGGAGCATCGTCGGGATCACCGACTGGGCGTCGATCTGCGCCCACGCCTGGTCGAGCGGGACGAACCTGGTGCCGGCCGCGATGGTGTCGGTGAAGGGCTTCAGGAACGCGTCCTTCGCCGCCACCTTGCCGCTGACGGACTTGAGCGTCGGCAGGTTGCCCATCGCGTCGTACATCTGCTCCTGGTACGCGGGGCTCGCCAGCAGCTCGGCGAACTCGACGGCCAGCGTGCGGTGCTTGGCCGCCTTCATCACGCCCAGGTTGTTGCCGCCGGCGAAGGCCGGGGCGATCGAACCGGGCTTCTCGCCGGGCAGCGGCACCACGCCGTACTTGCCCTTGACCGCGCCCGCGTCCACCTTGCTGCGGTTGGAGTTGAGCAGCACCGCCATCGCCGACTTGCCGGCCGCGAACAGGTCCACGGTCTTGCCACCGGTCAGGTCCGCGCACTGCTGGGCGGGGCAGCCGTCCGCGCCGAACAGGTCGGTGTAGCGCTTGATCCCGGCCTGCGAGGCGGGCGAGGCGATCGCCGCCTTGAACGTGGCGCCGTCCTTGGCGGCGATGTCGCCGCCCGCGTCCCAGACGAAGGGCAGCGCGGCGAAGGTGTACTTGCCGCCGACGGCGATGCCGAAGGTGTCCGGGTGCGCGGCGTGGATCTTCTGGTTGGCCGCGACCAGCTCGGCGTACGAGGTCGGCGGGGTGAGGCCGGCCTCGGTGAACAGGTCGGTGCGGTAGTACAGCGCGCGCACACCGACCCACCAGGGCAGGCCGTAGGTCTTGCCGTCCACCACGGCGGTCTTGGCGATCGCCGGGTCGAGGTCGCCCTTGTCCTGCCACTTGTCCAGGTCGGCGGTGATGTCGGCGAGGCCGCCGGCGGCGACGTAGCCGGGCAGGTCGGTGTTGCCGAACTCGACCAGGTCGGGGGCGCTGTTCGGGTCGTTGAAGGCGCCCTTCATCTTGGCGGCGCGGGCCGAGGCGTCGGTGTCGATGTAGCTGACGTTGACGGTGGCGCCCTGGTGGGAGGCCTGGAACTCGGCCACGGCCTTGGAGATCACGGCCTCCTTGGCCGCGTTGCCGGCCTCGTTGTACAGCCAGACCTGCACGGTGCCGGTCCGGTCGTCGGCGGCCTTGTCGCTCGCCGGCGCGGCGGTGCCGGGGGCACAGGCGGTGGCGGCCAGGCAGCCGGCGGCGAGCACGGCGGCTGCGGCGGTCCGTCCGATGAGTCGCATGGTGGAGACCTCCCCTCCCGACAGCTGCCGCTGAGACGTCCGCCGCCGGGGACGGGCACGTCGAAGCAGGCCCTGACCGGGGCCGATGGTGGGTGAAGTGGTGGGGGTACGGCAGGGCGCAGCGCTCGGGTGGGGCGTCGTCGCCTGCTCGATGGCAGGGACGTTAGGCGGGGCCGATCGGCGCCAACAAGAGGGAGTTGGTGAAAGTTTTGCACTGCACAACGTTGTATCGAAGATGCGGCGATCGGGTCGCGAACGGGTACGTTCTGACAACCGCCGCCGACCTGCGGGGGAACACCGGCAGAACGACACCAGGGAACGGACCCATGACGGAGACGGCGCCCAAGAAACCCGCGACCGAACGCAACCAGTCCTCCTCGCTGCGCCGCGCCCTCGCCGTCCTCGGCTACGTCCGCGACCACGGCGACCGGCGCGGCGTCCCGCTCGCCCAGCTCGCCGACGGCCTCGGTCTCAACAAGAGCACCGTGCTGCGACTGGCCGGCCCCCTCCTGGACGAGCACCTCCTCGACCGGGACCGCGAGACCGGCTGGTTCCGGCTCGGCCACGGCTCGCTGCGGCTCGGTCAGGCCTACCTGACCACCCTCGACCTGCGCAGCGTCGCCGCCGAGCACCTGCGCCGGCTCCAGCGCGAGGCCGGCGAGACCGTCCACCTGACCGTCTGGCAGGCCCCCGGGATCGTCTACCTGGACAAGGTCGAGGACGAGACCAACGTCCGGATGGCCTCCCGGGTCGGCAGCCGGGCTCCCGCCTACTGCACAGCCACCGGAAAGGCGATCCTGGCCTGGCTGCCCGAGGAGGCCGTCGCCGAGGTGGTCGCAGCCGGGCTGCGCCCGGTCACCGCCTGGACCATCGCCGACGAGCCCCGGCTCCGCGCCGACCTCGCCCGCATCCGCGCCCGCGGCTACTCGATCGACGACCGCGAGAACGAGCCCGAGGTCCGCTGCGTCGCCGCCCCGATCTTCGACCACACCGGCGAGGTCACCGCGGCCCTCTCCGTCTCCGGCCTCACCTCACGGATGACCGCCGCCCGGGTCCGCGCCCTCGGCCCGGTCGTCGCCCAGGTCGGGCTGCGGATCTCCCGCGAACTCGGCTCCGACCGCCAGCCGTCCTGAACGCCGGGCCGCAGCCGGCCCCTGCCGGCCCTCGCCCGGCCGCAGTCAGCCCCTCGCCCGGCCGGGGTCCGGCCCCCCGGAAACGCGGACAGGGCCCGGCGCCGCTTGCACGGCACCGGACCCTGTCCGATTTCGGAGCGCCAGGCCCGGGTCGCACGGACTCTTCCTACTGAAAGTAGGACGTGCTCTGGTAGCACCACTGACGCCTGAGGAGGAATCGCTCCCTCGCAACGAGAAGTACAGTACCAGCTCCGTGATCATTCAACGAATCGGAGGGAAATCCCGGATGACGAACGCTCGGCTCCGGACGGTTCCGTACACCGCCGGACGACTGACGGACATCCACCTTCCGGCCTCCGGCGCCACCGGGCCGGCCCCCGTCGTGCTGCTCTGGCACGGCAACGGCCCGAACGAGCGCGATGTGCTGCGGCCGCTGGCCCAGGAGGCCGCCGGGCTGGGGCTGCTGGTGCTCGTCCCGGACTGGGACGCGACGCAGCCGGACGGCGGCAGTGCCGAACTGCTCGCCTCGCTGGCCCGGGCCCGCCCGATCGCCACCGAGCACGGCGGGGACCCGACGCGCCTCGTCCTGGCCGGCTGGTCGATGGGCGGCCGCGAGGCGATCGCGGTGGCCACCCATCCCGGCACCCCCGCCGAACTGCGCCCCGCCGCCGCGGTCGGCATCGCCTCCCACTACTCGACCAGGGCCGTCACCACCGGCGAGGCCCCGCTCGACCACCTGGCGGCCACCCCCTCCCCCGTCCCGCTCCGGCTGGTCCACGGCACGGCGGACGAGATCGTGGACGTCGAGCACACCCGGCAGTTGAGCGCTGCTCTTACAAAGCAGATGTCGGCGGTACGGACCCTCGAACTCCCCACCGACCACGCCGGCGTGGTGATGACCGCCTACCGTCCCGAGGCCCGCCGCTGCCTCCCGGCCACCGATGCCGCCACCCTGGCCGCCGGCCGACGGACCGCCGCCGTCCTCGCCGAGGCGGCCGGACTGTCGTAGGCCCGCCCTCGGGCTCCCGCCCGCGGGGCCACGCGGGCCGCTAGCCGTTCCCCGCCGCCGGCTCCCGCAGCCCATGGCCGCGTTCCAGCGCCTCCAGGTCGCGCTGCAGCGGTGGGCGCGGGACGGCCAGGACCGGGCAGGTGGCGTGCCGCACGCAGTAGGCGGTGACCGAGGGGTGCACCAGCCGGGCGAGGCGGCCGCGCTCCCGGCCGGCGCCGAGGACGAGCAGGTCCCCGGGCCGGTCGGCGCACCGCACCAGCGTGTGGCCGGTGTCGCCGCGAACGGTCTGGCAGCGCAGGCGGACGCCCGCGTAGCGTCCGGCGAAGGCCTCGTCGAGGGCCTGCCGCAGCCGGGCCACGGCGGCCTCGCGGCCGGCCTCGATCAACGGCGGGCACGGGGTCCGGCGGTAGCCGAGTTCGTCGCCGGGCGGGGTCCAGCAGAGCACCGCGAGCACCTCGACGTCCGTCCGGCGGGCCTCGGCCACCGCGTGGTGCAGCGCGGCGAGGCTGCCGAGCGAGCCGCTGATGCCGACCACGATCCGGCCCTCGTCGGTACCACTGTCCGCCATGGTTCCGCCCCTGCCTCTCCGTCCGGCCGCGCGCGGATGCCCTGGTGCCAAGGTGCCCGGGTGCCCTCGCACTGGACCGTGCCGCACCGGACCGCGCCGATTTCACCCCAGCAAAGCGGTCCGCGCCCGTACGGCACCGCCCGTTGACGCGGCTCTGACGTGGGGCCCGCCGTTCCGTACGCGTCCCTGATGCCGCGCGGGCGAGGCGCGCTCAGCGCTCGGGCGACTCCGTCCGCTCCGGTTGCTCCTGCCGCCCCGGTTGCTCCTGCGACTCCGGCCGCTCCGGCGACCCCGCTTCCCAGAGGTCCGCGAACATCCGGTCCAGGTGCTCCTCCCCGATCGGCGGGACCGGCAGCGGGTGGGCGGCCCGGGCGCGGAAGCCGTCGAGCTGGAGGGCGAGGTAGCGGCGCCAGAGGTCGGGGCGCAGCTCGGTGGCGGCGGGCAGGGCGCGGCAGAGCGGGCCGAGGAGGAAGAGCAGGTCCATGGTGACCACGTCTCGGCGCATGGCGCCCTGCTCCTGGGCGCGGGCGATCAGGGCTCCGACGGTGGCGGCGTGCCGGCGGCTGATCTCGATCATTCCGGGGATGGCCGGGATGGCCTGGGTGACCAGGTCGTTGATGCCCCGGTCGGCGGCGACCAGCTCGAAGATCCGCCCGAAGTACCGTTCGAGGCCGCTCCAGGCGTCCTCGGCGGCGAGCGCCTCCTCACCCGCGGCGGCCAGACCGCCGCCGGCGTCCTCGAACACCTCGGCGATCAGCGCCTCGCGGGTCGGGAAGTGCCGGTAGAGGGTGGCGTTGCCGACACCGGCCTCCTTGGCGATCTGGTCCAGCGGCACGTCGAGGCCGTGCCGGGAGAACATGTCGCGGGCGGCGGCGAGCAGCTGGTCACGGTTGCGCTGCGCGTCCCGCCGGAGCCGCCCCGGGGGGTTCGCGCTGCTCGGTGGTGCCATGCCCCGACCCTAGCAAGCGCCGGGCTCGCCCACCGGGCACCGCCCACCAGCCCCAACGAGCCGCTCAACTACCCTGTGGGGTCGACGAGATGGACGGTACGCAGACGCAGAACGGTGCGCCTGCACGAAGGGGGCGACCAAGCGATGGCCACGGTGACGGAGCTGCGGTACTACCCGGTCAAGGGCTGCGCCGGGGTGACGGCCGCGCAGGCGGAGCTCACCCGGGCCGGGCTGGCCCATGACCGGGAGTTCATGGTGGTGGACGAGGAGGGCGTGTTCCGCTCCCAGCGCCGGGACCCGGTCCTGGCCACCGTCCGCCCGGCGGTGACTCGGGACGGCCGCTCACTGACGCTGACCGCCGCCGGCATGGAGCCGGTGTCGGTGACGGTGGACACCGAGGGCCCGCGCCGCGAGGTGCGGATGTTCGACCTGCCGTTCCTCGGCATCGATCAGGGCGAGGAGGCCGCCGACTGGCTGTCCGAGGTGCTGGGCTCGCGCGGCCGGCTGGTCAGGGTACCGCCGGAGCACGACCGGGTGACCACCGGAGTGACTCCGGGCACCTCGGGCTACGCCGACAGTTGTGCCGTGCTCCTGGTGTCGCACTCCTCACTGGAGCACTTCAACGGGCTCTCCGACGCTCGGCCGGTGCCCATGGACCGGTTCCGCGCGAACCTGGTGGTGGACGGCTGGACCGAACCGCACACCGAGGACCTGGCCCGCAGGATCGAGGTGGGCGGGGCCGAACTGGGCTACGCCAAGCTGGCGATCCGCTGCGCGGTGACGACGCTGGACCAGTGCAGCGGCACCAAGGCGGGGCCGGAGCCGCTGCGCACCCTGGCCCGGTACCGTCGGGCGGCTGCGGGCGGGGTGGCGTTCGGCAGCAAGTTCGCGGTGCTGCGGCCCGGCACGCTGCGGGTGGGGGACGAGTTGACGGTGAGCGCCTGGGGGCCGTCCGAGCTCTGAGCCCGGCACGACCGTCGCCGCGGCAGCCTCGGCCTCGGCTTCGCTTCGCTCTCGGCTTCGGCTATGGCTCCGGCTTCGCTCTCGGCAGTCGGTGCGGCCGCACGGCGGTGACCTCGGCGGGGAAGCGGGCCGGGGCCACCGTCGCGCCGGAAGCGTTCCGGGACGGTCGGTCAGTGGAGGTTCAGCAGGTCTGGTCGATCAGCGAGAACGTGGCGTAGTGGTCGCCGGTGTAGTAGTCCTCCTGGTAGGACCGACCGGTCACGATCCGGCGGGCGCCGCGGGTCGGGGAGCCCGGGGTGATGACGGTGTACTCGTGGTAGTAGCCGTAGGACTCACCGGGCAGGACGCCCTCCCGGTTCTGGAAGACCACACCGTCCTGGGAGTAGGGGAAGGGGCCGCCGGAGGCGATCAGGTCGAGGGTGTCGGCGGCCTGCGACGGGAGGGCGGAGAGGCAGACCGTTCCGCTCACGTCGGCGTGCGCGTCGGTGGCGACGGCGACCGGGGCGAGGGTCATCAGGGCGACGGCGGTGACGGCGGCGGCGCGGGACTTCCACGCGCGTAGAGTGCGAGTCATGCCCCTCAGTGTGGCGGGACACCGTCAACTCTGGAAGCCTTCGGAAAAACTATTAACCAGTGAGTAACCCCCCTTTACCTGCGGAGACTTGAGCCGTACGCCGACCACCGCACCCCACCCCCGGGGCCACCCGCACGACGCCCACGAACCGCCCGGCCGACACAAGGGTCGACCGTCATCGAACTCAAGTCGGAGCTGTCTCGCCCGGACCGCGCCGCATAGAGTGCCCCGTAGCGTGGCGGATCACGGCAAGGCCGGAACGATCTCTGACGGGGTGGTCATGGGTACGGGCTCGGGCACGGCACTGACGGCCCACCAGCTGATCGGACTGCTGGTCGACCCCGACGGCTTCCACAGCTGGGACGAGCCGCCGGCCGACGACCGGGCCGATCCCGGCTACCGCGCCTCGCTCGACCGCGCCCGTGAACGCACCGGCCTGGACGAGGCCGTCCTCACCGGCCTCGGCCTGATCGGCGGCCGGCCGGTCGCCCTCATCGCCTCCGAGTTCGGCTTCCTCGGCGGCTCGATCGGCGTCGTCACCGCCGAGCGGATCACCCGCGCCGTCGAACGCGCCACCACCGAGCGGCTGCCGCTGCTCGCCCTGCCGGTCTCCGGCGGGACGCGGATGCAGGAAGGTTCGGCGGCCTTCCTCTGCATGCTGCGGATCACCGCCGCCGTCCAGGCGCACCGCGCCGCCGGCCTCCCCTATGTCACCTATCTGCGCAACCCCACCATGGGCGGGGTCTTCGCCTCCTGGGGCACGCTCGGGCAGCTGGTCCTCGCCGAGCCGGGCGCCCGGCTCGGCTTCCTCGGCCCGCGGGTGTACGAGGAACTGCGCGGCGTGGAGCTGCCGCCGGACGTCCAGCGGGCCGAGACACTCGCCGGCCAGGGGCTGGTGGACGCCGTCGTGCCGCCGCAGGAACTGCGCGAACTGCTCCGCCGCGCGCTGACCGTGCTCGCCGCCGCACCGCCGGCCCCTTCCATCGGCCCCGAGTCCGCGCCCGCTCCCACTCCCACGCCCACTCCCGAGCCCGAACCCGGCCCGGACGCCCCCGGACACCCGGACGCCTGGGACTCCGTCCGCCGCACCCGTCGCCCCGACCGCCCGGGCGCCCGCGAACTGCTGCGGCACACCACCGAGGAACTGGTGCTGCTGGACGCCCCCGGCGGGCGCGGCGGCGCGCTGGTCCGGGCACTGGCCGTGCTCGGCGGGCGGCCCGTGCTGGTCGTCGGCCAGCAGCGGCAGACCCCCGAGCACGAGCGCCCCTTCACCGCCGCCGACCTGCGGGCCGTACGGCGCACCGCGCGCCTGGCCGAACAGCTCGGGCTGCCACTGGTCACCGTGGTGGACACGGCCGGCGCCGAGCTGTCGGCGCGGGCCGAGTTGGACGGCATCGCGGTGGAGATCGCCCACTGCCTCACCACCCTGCTCGCGCTGCGCACGCCCGTCCTGGCCGTACTGCTCGGCCAGGGCTCGGGCGGCGGGGCGCTCGCGCTGCTCCCGGCGGACCGGGTGATCGCCGCCGAGCACGCCTGGCTGGCACCGCTGCCGCCGGAGGGCGCCTCGGCGATCGTCCACCGGGACGGCTCGCACGCCGCCGAGCTGGCCCGCTCCCAGGGGATCGGGGCACGTCACCTGGCCGAGGTCGGGCTGGTCGACGAGGTGGTTCCGGAGCTGCCGGATGCCGCCGAGGAGCCGGAGGCCTTCTGCGCCCGGCTCGGGCAGGCGGTCGGCGCGGCGCTCGGCGCCCTGGCGGCCGCCGCCGAAACGGACCGGCTCGCGGCCCGGGCCGCCCGGCACCGGCGGCTGGGCGACCTGCGCTAGCCGTCCACCACGGCGGCTCGGCTCCGGTCCCGCCGCGACCGCGTGACACCGGCATCGGCACGGCCAGGGCGGTGTGGCGCCGGTCTCAGCACCACGGTGTGGCCCCGGTCTCAAGGCAGCGTTGATCATCTGCACCCACCGTGCGGCCGCCGGACCGGCGAGTGACGCCCCCCGCCCCCCGAACGGTGAGTGTGCTCACACGTGATCAACGACTACGACGGACGGTAGTGGACACCCCGGCTGCACCCGCGCCACCCCGGCATTCCCCGCGTTCCCGCAGCTCAGCGCCGGTCGGCAGGCTTCGCGCGACCGCCCCTTCGAATCCACGGCGTCCCGTTCCGTACGACCGCGAGTCGTACCGAGCGGGTCTTGGCGACGGCCGATCCGGTCTGGCAACAATGGCTTCCATCGCCAGCCGCACCGGCTCCTGTCCCTCCGGTGGACGGCTTCCTGATCGCGTCGCACCCCGCAACCGTTCGGCCTCTGTCGGGCCGTGGTCCTGAGCGGGGAGCGACCGGCCCAACCCGATTGAGGTCCTGTTCTTCATGCCCGCTTTCAAGCTCCGCATGCGCACTTCCGCCGCGATTCTCGCCGGCGCCGCCGGTCTGACCGCCCTGGGCGCGGGTGTCCTGCCCGCCACCGCGAACGCCGCCACCGCCTCCCCGCAGGCCATCGCCGCCCAGATCGTCCCGGCCAACCAGCTGGCGTCCTTCAGCCAGATCATCGCCCACGAGTCCAGCTGGAACGTGACCGCGACCAACCCGAGCTCGGGCGCGTACGGGCTGGCCCAGGCACTGCCGGGCTCCAAGATGGCCACGCACGGCGCGGACTGGAAGACCAACCCGACCACCCAGATCAAGTGGGCGCTGGACTACATGAACACCCGCTACGGCAGCCCGAACGCCGCCTGGAACTTCTGGCAGACCCACCACTGGTACTAAGCCGACCCCGTCGGCCCACCGACCACCGCCCGTCACCTGACCACTCCCCCTCACCCCGGGGGTCGGACAGGGACCACCGGGGTGCCCGAGAGGGCCCGGACCCGCGCGACCCGCGTGGTCCGGGCCCTCTCCTGGTTCTCCGGCGGCGGCCCACGCCGTGGACCGCGCCCGCCGGGCCACGGCGTGGGCGCCACGGCGCGTGGAGCCCCGCGCGGGCTTCGCGCTCGCGGGCTTCGCGGCCGCGGGCTCACGGCGTGCGGGCTTCGCGCTCGCGGGGGGCACGCCGGCGTGCGGGCTACAGCTCGCCGGTGAGTCCGAGCAGCTCGCGCATCCGCGTGTACTTGGCGGCCAGCCGCTCGGCGGTCGCCGGGTCCAGGGTGGCGAGGCGGGCCGGATCGGAGTTGTGCGCCAGGTCCGCGCGCTTGACCAGCAGCGCGCCCGGCGTGGCCAGGATGCGCGCGGTGTACTCCTCGACCGGCTCGTCCGGGCGCCGGGTGAGCGCGTCCACGATCGCCTTGGCCTCCTCCGGCAGCGCGGCCCCGGCCAGCCACTCCCGGCTCAGCCTGTCGTCCTCGACGGTGTCGTGCAGCCAGCCCGCCGCGATCTGCGCCGCACTGCCGCCGCGCGCCGCCGTCCCCCGGGCGACCGCCGCGATGTGCTCTCCGTACGGGTGGCCGTTCTTGTCCACCTGCCCCTGGTGGGCCCGGCGTGCGATCGCCTCCACCTCGGACAGGCTCAGGTACTGGTCCTCCATCGGGCCATCGTAGGCCCGGGCGATCGGCCGGGCTCGGGCTCTCGACGCCCGGCCGGCCGGCCGGGCGCCGGCCCCTCGGCCCCGCCCCCCTGCCGGCCGACACCGTCCCGGACGGCCCGACTTGCTGGCGTGCTCGCGACAGACCCACTGATCGCCGCGCCCGCGGCCACTGGTTTACTGCCCCGGGGGTTCATGGGCTTCGGGGGGTCACCGCGCTCGGAAGTCGGCGCCCCCGACGGGACACCCCCGTCGCACCGGCAGACCCGTCCGAGCGATCCGAGGAACCATGCCAGCCCTGCATCCCCTGCTGTCCGCCTTCGCGCCGATCTGGGCGCTCACCGGCGTCGGCTACGTCGTCGGCCGCGCCGGGCTGCTCGGGCCGCACGCCGAGACGGTGCTCAACCGGTTCGTCTTCCACGTGGCGATGCCGGCCGCGCTGTTCCTGATGATCGCCCGCACCCCGCTGGACCGCTTCGCCAACGCCTCGATGCTCGCCTTCACCGCGGGCACCGCGGTCGCGATCGGCCTCGGGCTGCTCGCCGGGCGGCTGCTGTTCCACCGCAAGCCCGGCGAACTGGCCATCGGCGCGATGGCCTCCGGCTACGTCAACTCGGCCAACCTCGGCATCCCGGTGACCATGCAGGTCCTCGGCGACGCCTCTTTCGTGGCGCCCGTGGTGCTGTTCCAGATCCTGGTGGTCACCCCCGCCGTCCTGGCCGTCCTGGACGGCGGCGCGGCCGGCCGCCGGGCGCTGCTCACCCTGCCTGTCCGCAACCCGATCCTGCTGGCCACCGCGCTGGGCGCGGTCGTCTCGGCGACCGGCGTGCACCTGCCTGCCGAGCTGAATCGTTCCTGCGAACTGCTCGGCGGCGCCGGCGTCCCCACCGCGCTGATCACCCTCGGCCTCTCGCTGCACAACCGCCCACCGGCGGACGGCCGGCCGCGCCGCACCGAGGTCGGGCTGATCGTCGTGCTCAAGACCCTGGTCCAGCCGCTGGCCGCACTCGCCGTGGCCGGCCCGCTGCTCCACCTGCCCGCCCACCAGCTCCTCACCGTGGTGCTGTTCTCGGCGCTGCCCACCGCGCAGAACGTGTACACCTACGCACGCGAGTACCAGCGGGGCACCGCCCTCGCCCGGGACGCGGTGCTCTGGTCGACGCTCCTGTCGATGGCGACGCTGTCCGTGATCAGCTGGACCCTCGGCCCCGCGTAGTTCCGGCCGTTCACCTCTCCCTGGCGGCCGACACCACCTCGGTCACGGCCGCCAGGAAGCGCCGGGCCGTGTCCAGCTCCCCCGGCTCGAACCGCCGCATCGCCGCGACCAGATCGCCGATCAGCCCGCCGAAGAATCCCTCCCCCAGCTCCATCGCCCGTTCCTCCACCAGCAGCCGCACCCGGCGCCGGTCCTGCGGGTCGCGCTCGCGCCGGATCAGCCCGAGCCGCTCCAGCCGGTCCACCAGGCCGGTGGTGCCCGCCGAGTTCAGCCCCAGCGCCTCGCCGAGCCGGCCCGGGGTGACGACCTCCCCGGCCCTGGCCGCGTCCAGCAGGTGGATCAGCGCCCGCAGATCGGTCGGGTGCAGACCGTTGCGGGCCGCGAACTCGGCTCCGAACAGGTCGAGTTCGACCGTCAGGCCACGCAGCAGATGGACCAGCCGCATCGGCTCGGCAACCTCGGACACCCTGTCGTCCTTCCTCGGGGAGGGCATGTGCGATTATTCTCTCGCTCAGCGAGATAATTGCTCAGCGAGATGCTTGTTCAGCGCGATACATGTTCGGCGCGATACGTGTTCGGCGAGTGGTTCAGCCGACCCGGCCGCCATCACACCACACCCGCGGAGGCCCCATGTCCACCCGCACCGCCCCCTTCCTCGCCGCCTACGACGCCCTGCTCGCCCGCTGGCCCGTCCCGGTCGAGGCACTCACCGTCCGCACCGCCCACGGCACCACCCGGATCAACGCCTGCGGCCCCGCCGACGGCCACCCGCTCGTCCTGCTCCACGGCGGCGGCGCCACCTCCACCATGTGGTTCGCCAACGCCGGCGCCTGGGCCGAGGCCGGACACCGCGTCCTCGCCGTCGACCTCATCGGCGACCCCGGCCGCAGCGTCCACGACGGCGCCGCCCTCGACGGCGTCCCCGGCCTGCTTGGCTGGCTGGACGCCGTCCTCGACGGACTCGACGTCCCGCGGGCCGACCTCTGCGGCCACTCGTACGGCGGCTGGATCGCCCTGGAGTACGCCCTGCACGCCCCCACCCGGGTCGGCAGGCTCGCCCTGCTCGACCCCACCCAGTGCTTCGCCGGCTTCCGCCCCGGCTACCTGCTGCGCGCCCTCCCCCTCTTCCTGCCCCGCCGCACCCCGGCCCGCGCCCGCTCCTACCTCGACTGGGAGACCGGCGACACCCCGCCCCTCGACCCCGCCTGGCGCGAGCTCTACGCCCTCGGCTACGCCGACTTCCCCGCCTCCCCCGTCGTGACCGGCCCCCGCCCCTCCCCCGAACGCCTCCGCACCCTCGCCATCCCCGTCCTCGCCCTCCTCGCCGCCCACAGCCGAACCCACGACCCCCACCGCATCGCCCGGACCGCCCGCCGCACCCTCCCCGGAGCAGAGGTCGCCGTCCTCCCGGGCGTCTCCCACCACAACCTCCCCATGGCCGCCGCCCAGGACCTCAACCCTCGCCTCACCACCTTCCTCGCCCCCACCCACCAAACCTGACCACCCCCACCCGCACAAGAAGTCGGCCCACCCGACTTCTCGTGCCGCAGGGTTCGGGCACGTAGGGGACTTCGCGGAGGAGGAGCCGGTCATCGCCCGCCGGGGTGTGCCGCACGGCTCCGGGCTCGGAGCCGTGCGATGGGTCGTCGAGCGGCGGCCGGCCACGGCCCTCGGGCCCCGGGCCGTCGAGGCGGTCCGGGTCGCGGCGCTGCCGCTCTCCCTGGTGGTGCTTCCGGCGTTCTCGGTCGTTGCCGCTCTCGACGGCCGCTCCTGGACGAGCGTGTTGATGTGCGACGTCGACACCGGCACCGGCCGGCAGCGCGCCCGGCTGGTCGAACTGGACCGGCAGGCCGCGGGCGTCGTCGGCTGGGACGTCCCGGCGCACGAGGTGGTCAGCGGCACCAACTGTGCCGTCGACCCGGACGACGTCCTGCGCGCTCCCTGGTGGCGCCGGTAGGAGCGCCGACCGGATCCGCCCGTGCGGCGGCCGTCCCGAGCGCCGCAGAGGGCCGGGGCCGTGACACCGCGGGGGACGGCGGACGTGGTGTGGCGGCGCCTCCACTCGGGCCGGACCGAGGCGGAGCGCGCCTGCGTGGACGCCGTCGGCCGCGAGCACCCTGTCGAGCGCATGGCCGCCGAGCTGCTCGAAGCCATCGCGGCTCGGGAGGAGTGGCTCCGCTCGGCGGCGCGACGGTCCGGCGGCGCGACGGTCCGGCGGCGCGACGGTCCGGCGGCGCGACGGTCCGGCGGCGCGACGGCGTGCCGTTCCCGGTCCGGTAGCCGTGCACGGGCCGCCGCGGCCTACGGGGGTTCGGCTGCCGGTGGGCTCAGTAGATCAGGTACCCCGGGCGGTGCCCTTCGTCGTCGATCTCCCCGGTGGCCTGGGCCCGCAGCTTGCGGGACAGGTCCTCCAGGGCCCGGGCGGCCGCGACCTCCTCGCCGATCCTGGCGAGCGGACGGTCGTCCGCGCTTTTCACGGATTCGCCGTGCGCGCTCAGGCCTGGCGCCCTGGCGCCGGTCAGCCTGGCCTCGCACGCCGTGTGCACGCCGTCTTCCTCGAAGCTGAGCTCCACGTCCCACTGGTTGTGCATGCCACACCTCCTGGCGCCGGCCCCCGTCGCGCCTGTCCTGACCGGCACGGACGGTGGCCCGTGGCGGCCGCTCACACCAGCGTGCGCCTGCCCCGCCGGTGGCGGCAAGCGCTGCCGGACGGCCCGGTGCCCGCCGCGCCGCGCGCGTGTCGTGTGCCCGGCCCGGGCACCGGCCCGGCGGTAGGCTGGCGGGAGCGGCCGCGACCTCCGACCCACCTCTCGGAGCCGTCGGCGCGGCGCGGGCAGCGACAACCTGGTGGTCCCTCCGTGGCGGTCTTCCTCCTCGCTCTCAGTGCGGCCTGCTGTCTGGGGCTCGGCTTCGTCCTCCAGCAGCACGCGGCGCAGCAAGCCCCGCGCTCCGATCTGCTGCGCTGGCGGCTGCTGCTGGACCTGATGCGGATGCCGCAGTGGCTGCTCGGCACCGGGTTCATGGTCAGCGGGCTGATCCTCTCGGCGTTCGCCCTCAACCAGGGCGAGGTGTCGCTGGTCGAACCTCTGCTGGCCACCAATCTGATCTTCGCCATGGCACTGGCCCGGGTGTTGACCCGTCAGACCCTGGGCCGCTCCGGGTGGGCCGGGGTGCTGCTGCTGGCCCTCGGGGTGACGGCCTTCATCGTGGCCGGGCAACCGACCGGCGGCGGGGCGCCCGCCGGGGAACTGCGGCACTGGCTGGTGGTCGGCACGGTGGTCGGGCTGGTCGTGCTGCTGGTCTCGCTGGCCCGGCGGCTGCCGCTGTTCGAGGAGGCGACCCTGCTGGCGCTCGCCGCCGGGCTGCTCTACGGCCTCCAGGACGCGCTGACCCGGACCACCACCCTGCGCCTCGACCACGAGGGCCTGTCCGCGGTGCTGCGCAGTTGGCAACCGTACGCGGTGGTGGTGGCGGGCGTGGTCGGGCTGCTGCTGGTGCAGAGCGCCTTCGAGGCGGCGCCGCTGCGGATGTCCCTGCCGGCGCTGACCGCCGCCCAGCCGGTGGCCGGGATCGCCTGCGCGGTCGGGTTCCTCGGCGACCGGCTGCGGGTGACCCCGGCGGCGCTGGCCTGGCAGGCCGCCGGGCTGGTCGCGATCGTGATCGGGGTGATCGTGATCGGCCGCCATCCGGCGATGCCCGGAACCGTTCGCGACACCCTGGAGAGCATCGGGGCACCGCCGGAGGACGGAGCGGAGCCGCGGGAGGGCGGGGCGGAGCAGAAGTCCGGGGGCGGGCCGGAGGACCGACCGGACGACGAGCCGAAGGGCAGTCCGGACGACAATCCCAAGGACGAACCGACGGGCGGGTCCGCGGAGCACGACCGCCCCGGGAGCACCGGTTAGGCCCCGATGTGCTGGAGTGCGCAGGCGGACGCCGTGGCCGGTGGGCTGGTCACGGTCGCGGGGGTGGCGTGCCTGGTCCGCGCCCACCGGGCCGGCCGGAGCGCTTGCCGCTCGCCGCGCTCCCCCTGCTCCTGGGCGTGCACCAGCTGATCGAGGCGATGGTCTGGCTCGGCACCGACGGCAGGCTGCCGGACGGCCTCGCCGGAGCGGCCCGCACCGCCTGGGCGGTGGTCGCCCTGGCGCTGCTGCCCGTTCTGGTCCCCGCCGCCGTGTGGTGCGCGACCGACGGCCCGCGCCGACGGCTGCTCGCCGCGCTCACCCTGCTCGGTGCGGCGGTCGCCGCCCCGCTGGCCGTGGCCATCGGCTCCCACCCGGTGGGGGCAACCGTGCACGGCCACACCCTCGGCTATGCGGTGGGCATCCCGTACCCGGCTCTCCTGCTGACCGGCTACCTCCTCGTCACCGTCGGCTCCCTGCTGGCAAGCGGCGACCGGCTGCTCCGCCGTCTCGGTCTCCTCACCGGCGCGGGCGCCGCCGCCTGCGCCCTGCTCTGGCACCTCGCCGTCGTCTCCACATGGTGTGCCCTCGCCGCGCTGACCAGCCTGCTGCTGCTCCAGTGGGCGGGCCACCGGCCGGCGGGCCGGCCAGCCCCTGCCGAAGACCGGGCCGGGTAGGGCGTGTCCTGGGGGCTACCTAGGCGCAGTGCGCCGGTTCCGAGTCGTCGGCCGCGTCGGCCGCACCGCCCGCCTGGACCGCGCTGCCCGCGTGCCCTCGGAAACGGTCCATCTCGCGCCACTCCGGGCGCAGCCCGGCCAGGGTCGTGGTCGCGAAGTAGAGGGCTCCGCCGGCGATCAGGCCGGGTATCAGCCCGACCGTCGCGACCGCCGCACCGGCGACCAGTCCACCGAGCGGGATGCCGGCCCAGGAGAGGGAGTCGCCGAGGGCGTGGACGCGGCCCAGCAGGTGGCGGGGCACCCGTTCGAAGAGGACCGCGCCGAGGATCGGGTTGAGGAAGCCGGCGCCGAAGCCGCCGATCGCGAAGACCGTGAGCACCAGCCACATCGGCGCGTCGAGGGCCAGCACCAGGAAGCGTGGCGCGCCGCACAGCAGGAAGCCGGCGAAGAACACCGTCCGGCGGGGCAGTCGGGAGGCGACGGCCGCCGCTATCAGGCTGCCGACGACCGCGGTGGCGCCCATGACGGCCGCGGCCAGGCCGATGGCGGCCGGACCGTTGCCGGACTCCCGCGCCCAGACCGGGACGAGGACGGTGGTGAACCCGGCGTCGATCAGGTTGGTGATGCCGATCATCACGATCACGGTGAGCAGCAGCGGCTCCGAGCGCAGGAAGGTGAAGCCCTCGCGGAACATCCGCCAGTAGCCCGCGGGCTGCTCCTCCGCCGAGGGTTCGGCTGCCACGGCGGGCACCGCCGGGCGCCCCATGCCGCGCGGGAGCGCGACCGCGATGATCAGCGACCCGAGCGCGAAGGTGGCCGCGTTGACCGCCAGCCCGGCCAGCGGCCCGATCAGGGCGACCAGCCCGCCGCCGACCGCCGGACCGATGGTGGAGGCCAGCCGCTCGGTGACCCCCGACAACCCGGTGGCGCGCTCCATCGGCACCCGGGCATGGTCGGCCGCCTCCGGGACCATGACGGACTTGGCCAAGTCCCCCGGGCCGCGCATCGCCCCGATCACCGCGACCATCACCAGCAGTGCCCAGAACGGGAGCAGCCCCCGGGCGTGCAGCAGCGGGACCAGCCCGGCCGTGACGGCGCTGACCGCGTCCGTCGTCCAGGACACCACGCGCGGCCCGAGCCGGTCCACCAACGGCCCGGTCAGTGCCTTGACCGCCACGTACGGCGCCATTTCGGCGAAGGCGACCAGGCCCGTCATGGTGGCGCTGCCGGTGGTGGCCAGGATGAACCAGGGCAGGGCGATGGCCGAGACACGCGTGCCGGTCACGGAGACGACCGTGGCGGCCAGCACCCCGGCCAGCGGGCGGAAGCTGCGCCCGGGCGCGTCGACGGCGGCGGCACCGGTGCCGGTGGTGTTCATGCGGTTTCCCCCTCGGTCGTGGTGGTGCTCGTGTCCGGCAGCACGTGGACGATCACGGAGACCTGCTCGGTGCCCTCCGGGGCCGGCTCGCCGTGGTCGATCTGCCGGTAGCGCCGGACCACCTCGAACAGCTCGCCGGAGAGCCGCTCGGCCTCGGCGGGGGTGAGCTGGAGGACCCGGTCGCTGAGGTCCGTCACCCGGCGCCACTCGCGCGGCATGGTCTCGAAGGCGTCCAACGCGCGCTGGGCGGTCAGGGTGTGCGCGGCCAGGACGGACCGCAGGAAGCCGGCGGCCGTGTCGAGGTCGTCGTCCGCCATGTCGTCCACCGTCCAGACGGTCAGCGGGTGGGCCGAACGCCACCAGCGCTCGCGGGCGTTGCCGCGCTCCTCGTCCTCCTCGACGAAGCCCGCGGCGGCGAGCTGGCGCAGGTGGTAGCTGGTGGCTCCGGAGTTCAGCCCCAGCTGTGCGGCGAGCCTCGTCGCCGTCGACGGGCCGTGCTTGCGCAGGAGTCCGACCAGCTGCATGCGCACGGGGTGCGCCATCGCCCGCATGTTCTTGGCGGTGATGGCGATGTGCGGGTCGTCGCTGTGCTTCCAGCCGCGCTCTTCGGTCATGGCAGGAGACTAGAACCGCAAAGACTTCTTTGCAAAGGGTTTTTTGCGAAGAAGTCTTCGCGATTGCTCGACGCGCAGCAGGCCGCGCCTCCGGGGCCCCGCCGGTCGGCGGGTGCCCGACCGGCCGCTCGGCGGGGGCCCCGGAGCGGACCGCGGCCCGGAGCGGGATTGTCACCCGGGCGGGCGAGGCGCAGGCTGGCAGGAAGGGCCCGGTAGTCGGCCCGTCCCGGTCGGCCGCGGATTCGATGACGGCCGCCGGGGAGCACGAGGGGCAGGGCGATGGCACGCGGGAGGCTCTGGAGCTACGTCGCGTCGGGGGCCCGGGCGCTCGGCGCGTTCGGCGGCGCGGGCGGCACCGGCCACCGGAGCGGGTCCGGGCGCGCGGGCGCGCCGGCGACCACCGAGGCCGAGGAGGGACTCGGCCCGTTCTCACCGGGCGTGATGGCCGCGCCCAGGCCGCTCTCCCGCACCGAGCTGGAGCGGCTGCGCTGGACCGGCCGGCAGGACGGCTGCGAGCCGACGGCCCGGCACGTCCAGGTGGCCGACCTGGTCCGCCGGGTGGTGCGCGGCGGTGGCCGGGCGGCGGCCGTCACGGTCCGGGTGGCGCCGGGGCTGCCGGTGGTGGCCGGGGACGCCCGCCGGCTGGAGACCGCCGTCGCCGGGCTGGTCGACCAGGCGATCCGGCGCAGCCCGCCGGGCGGCCGGGTGCTGGTCCGGGCCGACGTGGCGGGTGGCGCGTCCGCACCGCGGGCGTCCGGACGGGCGGCGGCGACCCGCGCCCGGGTGGAGATCCGGGTCTGCGACCGGGGCTCCTCCGAGCCGACCGGCGCGCGCGAACGGCCGATCGCCGGTGTCCCGACGGACGGCGTGGTGGGGCCCGCCCTGCACAGCCTGGTCGACGCCGCCGGCGGCCGGCTCGCGGTGGAGCCCACCCCCGGAGGCGGGCTGACCGTCGTCCTGCTGCTGACCGTCGCGTACGACTGACGGAGTACCGCGGCGTCCGGGGCCGGACCGGGGCGCGCACCCGGCGGATTCGGCCCACGAAACCTAGACTTGCCCCATGCCCCGGCTCAACGACCAGGTCAGGGAGCTGCTCCAGGAGTACGCCGACCTGATCAACATCACCGGCGGGGACGCCTTCCGGGCCCGCGCCTACGAGAAGGCCGCCCGGGCGGTCGGCGGCCACCCCGGGGACCTGGCCGGCCTGGACGTCAAGGGGCTGCAGCAGATCCCCGGCGTCGGGAAGTCCACGGCCGAGAAGATCGCCGAGTACCTCGCCACCGGGACCGTGCCCGCCCTGGAGGCGCTGCGCGCCGAGATCCCGTCCGGCGTACGGGAGATGATGGCCGTCCCCAGTGTCGGGCCCAAGCGCGCCCTGGCCCTCTACCGCGACCTCGGGATCTCCTCGGTGGACGAACTCGCCACGGCCGCCCGCGCGGAGCGGCTCACCGACCTGCCCGGCTTCGGCGAGCGCAGCGGCGAGAAGATCCTGCACGGCATCGAGCTGATGCGGCAGTCCGGCGGCCGCACGCTGCTGGACACCGCCACCGAGCTGGCCGAGCAGCTCGTCGCCGTGCTCTCCGCCGTCCCCGGCTGCACCCGCTGCGCGTACGCGGGCTCGCTGCGCCGGATGCGCGAGACGGTGGGCGACATCGACGTGCTCGCGACCGCCGAGGACTCCGCCCCGCTGATGGCCGCGCTCACCGGCCTCCCCTCCGTCGCCGAGGTGATCGGCAGCGGGAGCACCAAGACCTCGGTCCGTACCACCCAGGGCGTACAGGTGGATCTGCGGGTCCTCCCGGAGGAGGACTGGGGAGCGGCACTGGTCTACTTCACCGGCTCGAAGGCGCACAACATCAAGCTGCGCACGATGGCCGTCCGGGCCGGGCTGAAGCTCTCCGAGTACGGGCTGTTCGAGGTGGACGGCGGCGCCAAGGTGGTCTCGGAGACCGAGGACGAGGTGTACGCGGCCCTCGGACTGCCGTGGATCCCGCCGCCGCTGCGCGAGGACCGGGGCGAGATCGAGGCCGCGCTGGACGGCGGACTCCCGGACCTGGTCCAGGAGTCCGACCTGCGCGGCGACCTGCACACCCACACCGACCTGACCGACGGGCTGGCCACCCTGGAGGAGATGATCGACACCGCGGCCGCCCGCGGCTACTCCTACTTCGCCGTCACCGACCACGCCCCGGACCTGGTGATGCAGCGGATGACGGACGAGAAGATGCTCGCCCAGCGCGAGCAGCTGCGCCGACTCGCCGGCCGGCACAGGAAGTTGCGCCTGCTGCACGGCACCGAGCTGAACATCGGCCCGGACGGCGGGGTGGACTGGCCGCCCGCGTTCCTGGCCGGCTTCGACGTCTGCGTGGCCTCCGTGCACTCGCACTTCACCCTGGACCGGGCCGCCCAGACCCGTCGGCTGATCCGCGCCTGCGAAAACCCGTACGTGCACGTCATCGGGCACCTCACCACCCGCCGGATCGGCCGGCGCGGGCCGATCGACGTCGACCTGGACGCGGTGTTCGAGGCCGCCGCGCGCACCGGCACCGCGATCGAGATCAACAGCTCCCCGCAGCGGCTCGACCTGCGCGACGAGGACGTCCTGCGGGCCCGGCGGCACGGCGTGCGCTTCGCGATCGACAGCGACGCCCACGCCACCGGCCAGCTCGGCTACCCGCGCTACGGCATCGGCACGGCGCAGCGCGGCTGGCTCACCGCCGAGGACGTGGTCAACACCTGGACCTGGCAGAAGCTGAAGCACTTCCTCCGCAAGGACGCGGTGCCCGGGTAGCCCCGAACGTCACTCCCCGCCGCAGGAGGCCCCGGGCGAGGCCAGTACCCGGGCCGCGCTGCGGTGCCCGAGCCCGGCCGCGCGCCCGAGGTCCCCGGTGTCCAGGAAGCCGGCCAGGAACCCCGCCGCGAAGGCGTCCCCGGCCCCGGTGAGATCGCGCACCCCGGCCACCGGCGGCACCGGCACCATGACCAGCGGCTCACCGGGCACGTCGACCGCGGTCGCCTCGGCACCCGCCTTGGTGACCACCGTGGTGGCTGCCAGCCGGGCGCGCTCCGGCCCGGGCAGACCGCCGACCAGCAGCCCGAGGAACTCCGACTCGGAGCGGTTGGCGAACACGAAGGTCGGCGCCGACTCGGCCAGCAGACCGAGGAAGCGCTCCCGTCCGAACCGCTCCAGCATGCCGGTCGAGGAGGCGTCCACCGAGGTGGTGCCGCCCGCCCTCCGGACCCGGGCGAGCGCGTCCACCGCCGTGCCGCCGACCGGCTCTCCGTCGAAGGAGTAGGCCGGCACGTGCAGGTGGGTCAGTCCGGTCAGCCACTCGTCCGGGACCCGCTCCAGCAGGGTGGCGGCGCCCCGGTCGGGCAGCATGGTCCGCTCGCCGTCCTGGTCGATCAGCACCACGACGCTGCCCGTCCGGCCGCGCCGGGAGACCCGCACGTCGACGCCGTGGCCGGCCGGTTCGGCGACCATGCCGTCCCCGACCGCGTCCTCGCCGACGCAGCCGAGGAAGCGGGCGGGGTGCTGCCCGGCGGCGAAGCAGGCGACGTTGGCCGCGCTGCCGCCGCGCCGCCGGAAGATCCGGGCGCCGGAGTCGGTGCCGTGCCTCAGCGGGCCGTCCGCCCAGACCACGATGTCCTCGACGAGGTCGCCGAGCACCCCCAGCACGGCTCAGGCCCCGGTGTCGGCGACGGCGGCCGAAGCGGCGTCACCGGCTGCGGCGTCACCGGCTGCGGCGCCCGCACCGTCCGCAGCGGCGTCACCCGCCCCCGCAGCCAGCGCGGTCGCGATCTCCCCGCCGAGCCGGACGTTGCCCCGGTACACCTCGACGTTGACCTCCAGGCTGCGCCCGCCGGTGTCCCGCTGGATGAAGTCGAGGAGGAACGGCGTGGCGGCGTTGCCGGTGACGCCCCGGCGCTCGGCCTCCGCCCAGGCGCGGGCGAGGATGCCGTCCAGTTCCTCGGGCGGCAGCTGCTTGGCCGGGTCGACCGGGTTGGCGATCAGGACGGCCTGCGGCAGTTCGAGCCGGTCCCGGGACTCGATGATCCTGGCGGCCTGCTCGGGCGACTCCACGCTGAAGTTGATCTCGTGGCCGGAGTCGGTGACGTAGAAGCCGGGGTACTTGCGGGTGCGGTAGCCGATGACCGGGATGTTGTAGGTCTCGAAGCGCTCCAGGGTGGCCCTGATGTCGAGGATGGACTTCACCCCGGCGCTGATCACGGTGACCGGGGTGGCGGCCAGGGTGGTCATGTCGGCCGACTCGTCGAAGCTCTCCGAGGCGCCGAAGTGCACGCCGCCGAGGCCGCCGGTGGAGAAGACCCGGATGCCCGCGCGGTGGGCGAGGAAGGCGGTGGCGGCGACGGTGGTGCCGCCGTGCCGGCCGAGCGCGGCGACCACCGGGAGGTCGCGCAGGCTCACCTTGTCCAGGCCGTCGACGGCGGACAGTTCGGTGATCTGCCCGGTGCTCAGCCCGACCGTGGGCACCCCGGCGTGCACCCCGATCGTGGCCGGGACGACGCCCGCCGCCCGCAGCTGCCGCTCGGCCTCCAGCGCGACGGCCAGGTTGCGCGGCCGCGGCAGTCCGTGGGTGAAGATGGTCGACTCCAGGGCGACCACCGGCCGGCCTTCGGCGAGGGCCCGGGCGATCTCCTCGGAGACCTGGACGGCGGGAGCGGTGGGGCGAAGTCCGGTCATGATGCGAACTCTCTGTGAGGCTGCCACTGCGGTGGGGCAACGTGCTGCCCAACGTATGGACGGCTCGCATCGGAATCCAGAATGAGTCCCGAGGTTTCCCTGCTCGCCCGCAACCGCGCCTTCTCACTGGTACCCGGCTCGATGACCGGCCACCTCACCGAGGACGTGGCCACCGTACGGCTGGAGGGGCGGGCCACCCTTCCGCTGGAGATGCAGTGGCGGACGGACGACCGGCGGCCCCCGCTGGCCTCGCTGCGGGACCTGATCCGGCAGGAGGCCGCGGAGCTGGAGGACGTCTGACCCGCCCCGTCGCGCGACCTGAGTCCGGGTCCGAATCCGAATCCGAGCCCGGGTCCGAATCCGAATCCGAGCCCGACCGACGGGATCCTTGACGCTAGCATGCCACCACCGGAAGGATTCCCGGATCATCCGACCGGCCCACGGCACCCGCCCGCGGGCCGCCGAACCCCGGGAACCCGCCTTGGCCCTACGCCCGTTGCTCCGCCGCGCCGCCGGTCTGATCGGCGCCGCCGTCCTCACCCTGGCCGGCACCCTCACCGCCGCCGGTCCGGCCCACGCCGACTTCGGCACCGACTACCACGACCCGGTCACCGCCACCAAGCCGCTCACCCGCCCCGACACCCGCTCCTGCACCGTCGAGGCGATGCACGAACGCGAGTTCCGCAACGGGTACGGCAACCCGCCGGACACCCCGTACACCACCACCCTCACCCCGCCCGCCGACTGCGCAGGCCCCTGGTCCGCGGTGGTCCTGGACCTCCACGGACAGGTCGCCGGACGGCAGTTCGACCGGATCTTCAGCGTCCGCGTCGGCGGCGTCCAGGTGCTGCTCTCCTCCACCCCCGAGCCGTCCAAGGACGGCATCGCCTGGAACGTCGAGCACGACGTCACCCGCTACACCCCGCTCTTCACCGGCGGCCCGCAGGAGTTCTCCTTCGACCTCGCCAACGTCACCGACGCCACCTACACCGGCGTCTTCACGATCAGCGCCAACCTGACCTTCTACACCGCCGACGCCCACTGGCCGGCCGCCCGCGCCGCCGACCGGCTGCTCACCACCGGACCGTTCGGGCTCACCGGCACCTCCCCCGCCGCCGGGCGCGACCTCACCTTCCCGCAGAACCTCGAACGCCTCACCGCCGAGGTCTACGCCCGGGGCGGCGGCGCCTGCGAGGAGTTCGCGTACGCCTCCGCCCCGGACGCCTTCTCCGCCGCCAACCCGGGCAGCGGCATCTGCGGCAAGGGCCCGTTCCGCGAGCTGCGACTGACCGTGGACGGCCGGGTGGCCGGCGCGGTCTGGCCGTACCCGGTGATCTACACCGGCGGATGGGACCCGCTGCTCTGGCGGCCCGTGCCCGGCGTCTTCGCCTTCGACCTGCCCGCCTACCGGCTCGACCTCACCCCGTACGTCGGACTGCTGCTGGACGGCCGGCCGCACGCCGTGGGCGTCACCCTGAACACCGCCGAGGCGCAGAGCAACGACATCTGGACCGGCCAGGTCAACCTCTTCGCCGAGACCGACCACGGCGCCGCCCGCACCACCGGACAGCTCACCGACCACCGGGTCGCCCCGGAGGCCACCGTCGCGACCGACCTCGCCGACCACGGCGGCGGCAGCGGCGACTGGACGGTCACCGCCGCCCGGAACGACCTCGCCCGGGGCTGGGTGCAGACCTCGCACGGCCGGATCACCACCGAGGTCCGCGACGAACTCGCCTTCCGCTCCACCCAGCGACTGCGCGACGCCGGCAACGACGTGACGCTGCACAACGGCACCGACCTCACCCGCACCACCGCCACCTGGGGCGGCGGCCCGCACCGCACCACCACCGTCCACGAGGGCGAACCGCTGGACGTCAGCTACCGGGTGAGCCGCGACGCGGCCGGCAACACCGACCAGACCACCGCCATGGACCTCGGCTACCACCGCGACACCACCGCGGCGACCGGCGGCCATGTCACCGAGCGCTCCACCGTCGACCACACCCTGCGCCCCACCGCCACACGGCACGACGGGGACCGCACCGTCCGGACCGGCAGCAGTGCCGAGGAGTACCGGAGCACCGGTCCCGAGGGGCCGTACCGTCGGACGCTGAGCTTCGTGGACGGCTGGCCGCGGCCCTGACGGACGGCCCGCACCACCCCTCGCCGCCCCTCTGCGGCACGTCGACGCCCGAGTTGCGAAATTGGTCGGATTCATGCCGTTCACCCCTGGTGCACGGCCCGTAGGAGGCGCATGATGGGAGGTGGACCTGCGAGGTAGCTGAAGGAAGTTCGACCGCAGGAGGCAGTGGCGACGGATCGAGACGGATCAGGGTCTGCCGCTGGGACTACCTCGGTCGACGATCGAACTACCGGCCGGAGGACGTGACGTCCGGAGGCCACCCCCACCTCGTAGGTTCCGCGCGTCCACGGAGCATCCCCTCGGCCTGTGGACGCGCACCCTTTCCCGCGCGCCGCGCCTCCCGCATCCTGTCCCCGCGCCCCGGCTACCGCGCGCCCGCCCAGCCCATCTCCCAGGCGTGCACCGCGATCCCGACCCGGTTCGCCACCCCGAGCTTGCGCTGGATGCTGGCGACGTGGGTCTTCACCGTTCCCGGCGAGATGAACAGCTCCGCGGCGATGTCCGCGTTGGTGCGGCCCGCGGCGACGTGCCCGGCGATCTCCACCTCCCGCTCGGTCAGTGGCACCACCGGCGCCGCCCGCCGGCGCTCCGGGCGGCGCGGCTGCGTCACGTGCCGCAGCAGCCGGACCGTGACCGACGGGCTGATCAGGCTCTCCCCGTCCGCCGCCGCCCGTACCGCCTCGGCCAGCAGGGACGGGCCGGAACGCTTCAGCAGGAAGCCGGACGCCCCGTGCTGCAGGGCCGGGTACACGTACTCGTCCAGGTCGAAGGTGGTCAGCACCACCACCCGCACCGGCTCCGCCACGTCCGGCCCGGCCAGCCGCCGGGTCAGCTCCAGTCCGTCCATCCGCGGCATCCGGATGTCCACCAGCGCGACATCCGGCCGCAGTTCGGCCGCCAGCTCCAGCGCGGCCAGCCCGTCCGCCGCCTCGCCCACCACCTCGATGTCCGGCTGGGCCGTCAGGATCCGCCGGACACTGCGCCGGACGGCCTCCTGGTCGTCGGCGATCAGGGTGCGGATCACCCGCCGGCCCCCACCGTTCGCACTCGTCACGCCCAGCAGTGTGGCGCACGGGTGGCGGACGGGAAAGTTCACGCGGTGGAACCGGCCCGGTTCACCTTCGTCCGGTGAGCTGGCCGCCATGAACGATTCCAGTGGACGTCCCTCCGTCAGCAGGCGCGGGCTCCTGGCCGGCGCGACCGGTGTCGGCCTCGGCGGTGCCGTGTCCCTCGCCGGCGTCCAGGCCACCCCCGCCGCCGCCTCCCCGGTGCTCTGGCAGCGCCCGGACCGCTCCGGCGCGCCCCGCGTGGCCGGCCTGCACCTCCAGTTCGGCTCGGACGCCTCGCGCGAGGTGGTGGCCTCCTGGCACACCACCAGGTCCGTCGGCAACCCGCGTGTGATGTACGGGACTTCGAACAACGGCTTCGGCCGGACGGTCCAGGCCTCGACCCGCACCTACCGGGACGCCGCCTCCGGCACCGAGGTCCAGGTGCACCACGCCCGGCTGACCGGCCTGCACCCCGACACGGACTACGTCTACGCCGCCCTCCACGACGGCACCACCCCCGAGCTCGGCACCGTCCGCACCGCCCCGCGCGGCCGGTCCGCCTTCACCTTCACCAGCTTCGGCGACCAGGGCACCCCCACCCTCGGCAGGAAGACCGCCAACGGCTACGTGAACGACAACCTCGGCAGCCCCGCCGCCGGCGACACCACCGCCGGGGTCGAGCGGATCGCCCCGCTGTTCCACCTGCTCAACGGCGACCTGTGCTACGCGAACATCGCCACCGACCGGGTCCGCACCTGGTCCGACTGGTTCGAGAACAACAGTCGCTCGGCCCGCCACCGCCCCTGGATGCCCGCGGCCGGCAACCACGAGAACGAGAAGGGCAACGGCCCGATCGGCTACGGCGCCTACCAGGCGTACTTCGAGCTGCCGGACGCCCGCTCCGACGCGGAGACCCACGGCCTGTGGTACTCGTTCACGGCCGGCTCGGTACGCGTGATCAGCCTCAACAACGACGACGTGGCGTACCAGGACGGCGGCAACAGCTACGTCCACGGCTACTCCGGCGGCGCCCAGCAGCGCTGGCTGGAAAGGGAGTTGATCGCGGCCAATGCGGACCCGGGGATCGACTGGATCGTGGTCTGCATGCACCAGGTGGTGATCTCCACCGCCGACAGGTTCAACGGCGCCGACCTCGGCGTCCGCGAGGCCTGGGTGCCGCTGTTCGACAAGTACGGCGTGGACCTGGTGGTCTGCGGCCACGAGCACCACTACGAGCGCTCGCACCCGATCCGCGGCCAGCAGCCGACCGACACCCGCACGCCGATCCCGGTCTCCACCGGCACCGAGACCATCGACACCACCAAGGGCACCGTCCACATGGTCATCGGCGGCGGCGGCACCTCCGCCCCGTCCAACCAGCTCTTCTTCAGCCCCGCCAAGGCGCGGGTGATCACCGGCGTCGGCGCCGTCGACCCGGCCACCGGCAAGCGCCCGCCGGTGTACGTGATCGAGGACGCCCCCTGGTCCGCCTTCCGGGACGCCGACAACCCGTACGGCTTCGCCTCCTTCGACGTCGACCCGGGCGGCCGCAACGGGCAGACCACCATCGGCGTCACCTACTACTCCGTCAGCAGCCCGTACGGGGACCTCGTCCCGGTCGACCGCTTCACCCTGACCCGCCCGCGCGGCACCCGCGGCGGCGGCCGGGGTCACTAGGGCGGAGTCACTAGGGCGGGGTCACCGGGCGCACTCGGCGGCATGCCGTCGGGCCGGCGGAGACGTCCACGCCCGTACGCCCCACCCGGTAGCCCCTCCGCCGCGCACGCACGCACACGGCGCACGGACACGGCGCCGACTCGGTCGGGTCGGCGCCGCGGGGCGCGCCTCAGCGCCCCGGCAGGGAGCAGCCGACCCGCCAGCCCGCGGGCGTGCCCGGGCCGGCGGTCAGCGAGCCCCCGTGGGCGGCGGCCCGGGCGGTGAGTCCGGCCAGGCCGGTGCCACCGGCGCCCGGACGGCGGCGCAGCAGCGGCTTGCGGGCGGGGCCACCGTCGTCGGTGACGGCCAGTTCGACGGCGCCGCGCTCACCGGGGGCCACCCGGACGGTGACCTCGGTGGCCTGCGGGGCGTGCCGGCGGATATTGGTCAGCGCCTCCAGGACCACGGCGTACGCGGTCGCCTCGGCCTCGGCGGAGAGCCGGCCCGCGGTGCCGGGCGCCAGCTCGACGGTGGCGCGCAGGGCGCCGGTGGTACCGAAGCGGGCGACCAGCTCTGGGAGGTCGGCCAGGCCCAGCCGACGCGTGGTCGCTCCGCCCGCCCGGTCCTCCCGGTCCGACCCGTCGGAGCTGTCGCTCTTGCCGTCCCGAGCCTCCCGGCCTTCCCGGCCGCTCGGCTCGCGCAGGGCGCCGACCATCTCGTCCATCGAGTCCAGTGCCCGCAGCCCGGCCTCCTCCAGGCGGCGCAGCAGTGCGGTCGTCTCCTCCGGTTCCTGGCCCGGGAGTTGGCCGGCCTGGGCCTCCAGAACGATGCCGGTGATCTCGTGGGCGACGAAGTCGTGCAGTCCCCGGGCCACCTCCAGCCGCTGTTCGCGCCGCGCCCGGGCCACCGCCCGCTCCCGGCGGGCATCCAGGACGCGCAGGTAGAGGGCCGCCCCCGCGACACCGAGCAGTGGCAGCAGCGAGAGCAGCACCCCGACCACCGGCCCGGCCGCACCGCCCTGCGGCGTCCGCAGGGCGAACCGCAGCGGCAGCAGCACCGTCGCCAGCCCCACCAGCCCGCCGACCGGACCGGCCGACCGGTCGGGCAGTCGCCGGACGGCCCTGAAGAGCAGTCCGAGCAGGGCGAGCCACTCGAACGGCAGCCAGAACGCGGGCAGCCGGTACGGCCCCGGGTAGACCGCGTCGACCAGCAGCGAGGCCCCGGCCACCGCTCCGGCGGCCGCACCGAGCGTGATCCGCCCGGCGGGCCAGGGAAGCAGCGCCGCCACCGCGGCGAGCACCGCCGTCAGGGCGAGCAGCGCGGCCGCTCCCCGGGCGTCCGGTTGCGCCAGCAGGACGGGCGCCAGCAGGGCGAACGCGGAGACGGCGGCGAGCGGCCGACGGATCCGGGCCGGTCGCGGCCGTGCGGGATCGGGGTGAACGAAGGGAGAGTCGGTGGGCACCCGGCCGAGCCTACGGGCAGCTCTCCCTGGGGAGGCGCGGTCCTCCTCAGGAGGGATCGGTCCGCCGTCAACTCCCCTCCGCAGCGGGAGGTCTGCGCGACCGGGCGGGAGCATGATCGGTGGCATCGGAACACCCGCAAAGGACGCCCGCACCGAACGCCCGAACCGGCCGCCCACGCCGGACACCCGCACGGGAACAGTCACCCGGGAACACCAGCGCCGAAGGAGACCCGAACTCCCATGAACCGCCGCCTCGCCACCGCCGCACTCTCGCTGCTCCTGCTGGCCGCGACCGCCGCCACCGCCGCACCGGCCGCCGTCGCGGAGCCGGCCCCCGCCGCACCGGTCACCGCCCCGGAACCGGCCGCCCCAGCAGGCGACTTCGGGCCGGTCGGTGTACGCGGCACCGGCAACACCGTCCTCACCGCCGGGTTCCAGGGCTTCGAGGGCGACCCGGTGCGGATCTCGGTGGACGCCCGTGCCACCACCAACACCGATCCGCGCGGCACCACGGGCCACTTCCACGTCCGTCACGTGCACACCGACGGCCGGCTGGTCGCCGACTTCGAGGGCGACCTCACCTGTCTGGCCGTCGGCGGCCGGGAGGCGATCGCCACCGGGGTGGTCACCAAGGGCGAGGCGCCGTGGTTCCCGGGCCTGGAGCTGATCGGCCAGAAGGTCTCGCTCTCGGTGGAGGACGACGGGCGGCGCGGGGACCGGATGGGCTGGGTCTGGGGCGCGCTCGGCCAGCCGGTGTCGGACTGCCAGGGCACGGTACCGTTCATCCGCACGACCGGTGGTGACTTCTCCGTGCGCAGCTGACACCCGGCCGACCGGGCCGACAGGACCGGTCGGGGCCTCCCGGGCGAACCGGGCGACGGCCGGGGCTGCGCACCGCCACCCGAGCACCCGCAGATCTGGAGGCCCCGTTGTCCCTCGACCGTCCGACCGCTCCGCCACCGGCGGGCGCGGGGTTCAACGACCTGACAGGGGAGGGCCGTTGAACCCCGCGCCCGACCGGCATTCGCCCGACTACGCCCGGCTCGCCGCCGTCGGGCCGTACTTCGCGCTGGACACCTCGCCGACCGGCCGGCCGCCGGAGGGCTTCCGGCCGCTGGCCGAGCTGTACGGCACCGGACCGGACGCGCCGTTGGCGGCGCGGCTGCGGGTGGTGGCGCGGCGGCTCGGCACCGGGGAGCCCCGGGTCGCCGCCTCGATCCTGCACCTGGGGCTGGCCGCCCGTTTCTGGTCGGTGGGGCTGGGTTCGGCGGTCCTGCTGGGGACGGTCCCGACCTTGGAGCACGCCTGGGTGCGGATCCCGGACCAGGGCCCGCTCGACCTGTGGGCACCGCCGGAGCCCGCCCGTCCGGACGCCGGCTCGCTCGCCGACCAGCTCCACGAGGCCGTCCTGCTGGGACAGCTGACGCCGCTGGCGGAGGCCGTCCGGGCCGCCGCCCCGCTCTCCCGCCGTCTGCTGCTCGGCAACGCCGCCTCCGCACTGGCCGGGACGCTGCGGGTGCTGGACGCCCACGCGCCGGACGCCGCACGGGCGTTGGCCGCGGAGCTGCTGGACCGTCCGCCGCTGGCCGGGTCGGGCATCCTGCGCGCCGGGCCGGGTGGCACGGCGTTCCGGCGGAACAGCTGCTGCCTCTACTACCGGGTGGGTCCGGGTGCCGGGCTCTGCGGGGACTGCTGCTTCAGCACGCCGCCCGGCCGCGGGGAGCCCAGCCGCGGGGAGCGGAACGAGTAATACCTTCACAAATGAAGGTCATATAGATCTCCGGCCGCCGTCAGCCGCGCACCACCGCCCAGTCCACCGCCGCGGACGGCACCCCGGCCCGCCCGGCCACCGGGTCCGCGAGCAGTCCGCGCGCCAGCGAACCCACCGGCAGGGCCGGGGTGGTGGCGGCCAGCACCCTGCCCTCGCCGTCGAGCAGCGCCGCGTCGCCGGACAGCGCCCGCAGCGGGGGCACCAGCAGCCGCTCCAGCGCGGCCAGCGGGACGTCCCCGGCCACCACCCCGACGAAGCCCGCGCCCGGGACGACCACCGGCCGGGCGCAGCACAGCACGTACCGGTCGGCACAGAGCAGGTCGACCTGCGGCCCGGCCACCGCGGCCCGCCCCTCGTCCCGGGGCCGGGCGAACCAGGGCAGCACCCGGTAGTCGTAGAACTCGGCGTCCGCCGGGTCGAGCGCGAGCCGCAACCGCCGCTCCCCCGCCCCGCGCGCACCGCGGTACCACCACTCCACGTGCAGGTCGGCGTCGGCGAGCGCGCCGGGCGCCACGACCGCTCCGCAGCCGAACCAGCGCGAGCCGGGCCGCGCCAGCAGCTCGCTCACCACCCCGTGCACCACGGCGAGTTCGGCCGCGGCGGGCCGGCGCCCCTCGGCGTCCGCCCGGGCCCAGCAGCCCGCCGCGGCCGCCCGCAGGCCGTCCAGTTCGGCGAGCACCGCGTCGACGGCGGCGGCGATCTGCCGGGCGCACCGCTCGACGGCGGCCGAGTCACCGGCGGCGGGCTCACCCAGGACGGGCTCGCCGGCGGCGGACTCACCGGCAACCGGCACACCGGCGGATCGGGCCACGGGCAGGGTGGTGCTGAACGCGCTGGTCATGACGGCTCCGGCGGCGAGGGAGGGATCCGGGAACGGTGGCGCGGCCCCGGCTCAGCCGTCGTCCGCCAACTCCAGGTGCCGCCGGACCAGATGGTGCACGCAGGCCACGGCGTGCGTCTCGGCGGCGGCCCGGGCGCCGGCCGCGTCGCCGGCCAGCACGGCGACCAGGATCTCCCGGTGCTGCTCGGCGAAGCGCTCCTGGTCCGGCCCGTGCGGGGCGGGCAGCCAGAGCAGCGGGCCCAGTTCGGCCTGGAGCCTGACGGCGAGCTGGGTGAGCCGCACCGACTGGGCGGCGACGGCGAGTTCGATGTGGAAGCGGGCGTCGGCGCGGCACTGCTCGGCGGGCCCTGCGGCGTCGCGCAGGTCGTGCACCAGTCGGGTGAGCCGGGGGCCGAGGTCGGCCGGGGCGCGCTCGGCGGCGAGCCGGGCGGCGGTGCCGAAGACGGCCAGCTCCTCGTCGCCGAGGTCGCGCAGGTCGACGGTGGCGAGGTCGCGCAGCCGGGCGAGCTGGAGGTGTTCGGAGCCCTCGGCGGGGGTGCGGACGAAGCTGCCGCCGTTGCGGCCGCGCCGGGTCTCGATCAGCCCGGCCTCGCGGAGCAGGGCGAGGGCCTCGCGGACGGTGCCGTTGGCGACGCCGAGCTGGTCGGCCAGGTCGTTCTCGCTGGGCAGCTGGTCCCCGTCGGCGACCAGTCCGAGGGCGATCGCCTCGGTGATCCGGCGGGCCACCGCGTCGGCGCGGCCGAGGTCGGCGAGCGGCGCGAGGACGGCACTGAGCAGCGGGGTCGCACTGCCGATGGTCGTCACGCCGTTCCCCTCCCCGATCGCCGTCGCCGGATCGCCTCCGGATCGCCGCCCGATCACTGCCCGATCGCCGCCGGATCCTCACCCGATCACTGCCCGACCGGATGTTTCCCGCAGGGTACCTCCAGGTCCGACGCGCACTCTTGCCCGTAGAAACTCAATCTCGTATGTTTTCCCGCAACCTCGGCCCGAGCCGCACCCCGCAGTGCCCCCACGCATCACGACACGTTCCCAGGAGCAGGTCATGACCGATGCCAGTGCACGTGCCACCGTCCACTCCCCCGACCCGGACGCCGAACGGCTGGCCGCCCTCGGCTACACCTCCGAGTTCAAGCGCGACATGAGCCTCTGGGCGAACTTCTCGCTCGGCTTCACCTATCTCTCCCCAGTCGTTGGCGTGTACACACTCTTCGCCACCTCACTTCAGACCGCCGGGCCGCCGATGGTCTGGAGCTTCCTGATCGCGGGCGTCGGCCAGCTGCTGGTGGCCCTGGTGTTCAGCGAGGTGGTCGCCCAGTTCCCGGTGGCCGGCGGAGTGTACCCGTGGGCGCGCCGGCTCTGGGGCCGCACCTGGGGCTGGCTGACCGGCTGGACCTACCTGCTGGCACTGATGTCCACCATCGCGGCCGTCTCCTACGGCGCCGGCCCGTACGTGGCCGCCCTGCTGGGCGTCGAGCCGAGCACCGCGACGACCGTCTGGTGCGCACTGGGCCTGCTGGCGCTCGCCACCGTGATCAACCTCGGCGGCACCCGGGTGCTGTCGGCGGCGGCCGTGTTCGGCTTCGCCGCCGAGTTGCTCGGCGCCCTGGCGGTCGGCGCCTGGCTGCTGCTGACGCACCGCTACCACGGCCTCGGCGTGGTCCTCGACCGCTTCGGCGCGGGCGGCGACGGCGACTACTCCGACGCCTTCCTGGCCGCCGGGCTGATCGCGGTCTTCCTGTTCTTCGGCTTCGAGGCCTGCGGCGACGTCGCCGAGGAGGTGCCGGACCCGGGTCGACAGATCCCCAAGTCGATGCGGCGCACCATCTACGTGGGCGGCGCTGCGGCGATCGGGGTCAGCCTGGCCCTGGTGATGTCGATCCAGGACATCGGCGCGGTGGTCTCCGGCGACGACAAGGATCCGGTCGCCAAGGTGCTGCACGACGCCTTCGGCGCGGTCGGCGCCCGGGTGGTGATCGGCGTGGTCCTGATCTCCTTCCTGTCCTGCGTGCTCAGCCTCCAGGCGGCGGCGAGCCGGCTCGCCTACTCCTTCGCCCGGGACCGGATGATCGTGGGCAGCCGGCTGCTGGCCACCGTCTCGGACCGGCTGCGGGTGCCGCCGTACGCGCTGCTGCTCGCCGCGGCGCTGCCCGGTGTGATCATCGTGGGTGCCTCGGCGCTCTCCGAGGGCGCCCTCACGAAGATCATCTCCTTCTCCAGCATCGGCATCTACCTGGCCTTCCAGATGGTGGTGCTGGCCGCCCTGCGGGCCCGGCTGCGCGGCTGGCGCCCGAGCGGGGACTTCCGGCTCGGCCACTGGGGCCTGGCGGTGAACATCGGCGCGCTGGTCTACGGCCTCGCCGCGATCGTCAACATCTGCTGGGGCCGCACCCCGGACGCCGCCTGGTACGACAACTACCTCGTGCTGCTCTCGGCGGTGATCGTGCTCGCGGCCGGCGGCCTCTACCTCCTGCTCGCCCGCCCGCACCTGCGCGGCGACGCCCCCTCGGGCGACGCGACGGCCACGCCCGGGGCCACCTCCGCCGAACCGGCCCGGGGGCGGGCATGACCGGGCTCCCGCTGGACGGCGTCCTGGTCGCCGACTTCGGCCGGGTGCTCGCCGCGCCCTACCTGACCATGCTGCTGGCCGACCTCGGCGCCGACGTGATCAAGGTCGAGCAGCCCGGCACCGGCGACGACACCCGCGCCTGGGGCCCGCCGCACGCCCAGGGCGAGGCCACCTACTTCCTCTCCGTCAACCGCAACAAGCGCTCCCTCACCCTCGACCTGCGCGAACCGGCCGACCATGCCCGCGCCGTCGAACTCGTCCGCCGCGCCGACGTGCTGGTGGAGAACTTCCGCCCCGGCACGATGGCCCGCCACGGCCTCGGCCCGGACCGCGCCCAGGCCCTCAACCCGCGGCTCGTCTACTGCTCGATCACCGGCTTCGGCCCCGGCAAGGGCGCCGAACTGCCCGGCTACGACCTGCTGGTGCAGGCCGTCGGCGGACTGATGTCGGTGACCGGCCCGGCCCCCGGCGAACCGGCGAAGACCGGCGTCGCGCTGGTGGACGTGCTGACCGGGCTGCACGCGGCGGTCGGCGTGCTGGCCGCACTGCGCGAGCGCGAGACCACCGGCCGGGGCCAGCTGGTGGAGCTGAACCTGCTCTCCACGCTGCTTTCCGGCCTGGTCAACCAGTCCGCCGGCTACACCCTGGCCGGCGCGGTGCCGGGCATCCTCGGCAACCGCCACCCGTCCATCGCCCCCTACGAAGTGTTCACCGCCGCCGACCGCCCGCTGGTCGTCGCGGTCGGCAACGACCGGCAGTTCGCCGCGCTCTGCCGGGGCGTGGGCGCTCCCGAGCTGGCCGCCGACCCCCGCTTCGCCACCAACTCCGACCGGGTCGCGCACGTCACCGTGCTGGCCCGCGAGCTCACCGCCCGGCTCGAACGCCGCACCGCCGCCGAGTGGTTCGCGGTGCTCACCCCGCTCGGCGTGCCCTGCGGCCCGGTCAACGACCTGGCCGAGGCCTTCGACCTCGCCGACTCGCTCGGCCTGCGACCCCGGGCGCCGCTGCCCGGCCCGGACGGCCGCCCGCTGGACCTGGTCGCCAACCCGATCGGCCTCTCCCGCACCCCGCCCCGCTACCAGCTGCCCCCGCCCCGGCTCGGCGAGCACACCGCCGAACTCACCGCCTGGCTGGACACCCCGCACGACCGGCCGCCGCACGGCGGGTCTCCCTACGAGCAGCCTCCGCACGAGCAGCCTCCGCACGACCGGCCGCCGCACAACCCTCCCCCGCACGACCAGGGCTTCGAGGACCGCCCATGAGCACCCCGCACGGCACCGGCACCGCCATGTCCGACCCGCTCGACCTGATCGACTTCGCCACCCTCCTCACCGAGGAGGAGCGCGAGATCCGGGCCACCGTCGCCCGGTTCCTCGCCGACCGGGTCCGCCCGCACCTGCCGGAGTGGTTCGACAACGCCCACTCCGCCCGCGAACTCGCCTCCGACCACGGCGCGTTGGGCCTGCTCGGCATGCACCTGGAGGGCTACGGCCGCGCGCCCCGGGCACGCCCCCCGGGACGCGCCGAGGCCCGCGTCCGGCTTGTCCAGAGCCGGGCGCGGGCCGCCCCGTTCCCACCCGGTACCAATGCCCGTGGCGCCGGGTGGAGTCCCTACGGGGAGTCCGGTCAGACCGCGACCGTCTCCTCCATCTCCTCCTCGGCCTCCTCGGCCTCCTGCGGCGCCTCCACCGGACGGCGCCCACGCCCCTCGTACATGGCCGCGGCCACCAGGGCGGCCCCGCCGAGCAGCAGCCAGACCAGCAGGGTCACAACGTGCCCGCCGAGGCCCGCGCCGCCGTCGAAGTACATGATGCTGCGCGCGCCTTCCAGGAAGCCCGCGCCCGTCCAGAAGCCGTGCAGGCCACCGAAGAACCCGTTCTGCAGCTCGGGCCGATAGATGCCGCCGGAGGAGGTGAAGTTCAGCATCACGAACAGCACCATCAGGGCCAGTGTGGTCCACTTCTTCAGGAAGCTGTGCAGGCCGATGCCGATCAGCACGATGCCCGCCGAGTAGAGCCAGCCGAGCGCCCAGATCGCCGCGCAGTCGTGGTCGACCACGTGGAAGACCGGCCCGGCGGTGACGATCCCGATCACGCTGACCACCAGCGAGACGGCCACTCCGACCAGTGCCCGGATCTTCACGCTCAGCCCCGCGCCGGCCGCGCCGATCGCCGCGACGCTGGCGTAGGAGCCGATGCTCAGCGCGACCAGCAGGAAGAACAGGCCCTGTCCGGTCGGGTCGCCCTTGGCCGGGGTGGTCAGGTCGGTCACGTGCAGCGGCACGCCCTGCCTGTCGGTGACGTTGGTGAACACCGCGGTGGCGGCCACCACGGAGGTGTCCGAGTTACCCTTGGCGACGATCAGTTCGGGGCTCTTGGCATCCGGGACGAAGGCGCCCACCAGGTCCCGGTCGCGCAGCTGCTGCTCGGCGGCGGCCCGGTCGTCCACGGTGCGGACGTCGAGCGCGTCCCCGGCCTTGCCCTGGATCGCCTGCGCCAGGCCCTGCGCCTGCGGCGTGGTGCCGACCACGGCCACCTTGAGGTGGTGCGGCTCGGGCTGGTGGAAGGCGCCCTGGTAGGCGAGCGCCATGCCCAGGCACATCAGCAGCGGGGTGATCAGGTGGATGGCCAGGTGCTTGAGCGAGTGCCCCAGGGTGGGCGCTGCGGCGGGGTTCCGGGGTGTGCTCATGGCGTTCGTACCGTCCTCCGGTGGTGTCTCTCGGTGACGAGAAGGTGGTAAATACAACCAATGCAGATGGTAAATGCAACCATCTATCGATGTAGCTTACAACTGTCCGACATCATTCGGAAGCCTGGCCGCCGACCGGCCACCGACCGGCCACCGACCGACCGGCGGCCAGGCCCTGCCCGGGGCGACCGTCAGCCCAGCTCGAACACCCCGTACGAGAACCCGTCCGCCCGCAGCTCACCGTCCACCAGCCGCACGCCCTGCACCTCCAGCGGCCGGACGCCCCGCGCCCACCGGTCACCCTCCGGCAGGCCCGGCAGCCGTACGGACGCCGGCTCCCGGCCCGGGTTGACCGCCACCAGGTACCGCCCGGCCCGGGTGTACACCAGCGGGTAGCCGGCGTGGCGGACCTCCAGCCCGCCGGCCGCGCCAAGCCCCGGGTGCGCCCGGCGCAGTGCGATCAGCCGCCGCACGGTGTGCAGCAGCGAGGTCGGGTCGGCGCGCTGGGAGAGCACGTCCGGGCGGTGCGGGTCCGGGTCCACCGGCAGGTACAGCCGCTCGGGCGGGGCGCTGGAGAAGCCCGCGGTCGGGCCGGGCGTCCACTGCATCGGGGTGCGCGAGCCGGCCCGGTTGAACCGCGGGCCGAGCACGCTGCCCTCGGTGTCGGGCAGGCCCGGCAGGTAGCGCATACCGATCTCGTCGCCGTAGTAGACGGCCGGGAGGGTGGGCCAGGTGAGCAGGAAGGCGAAGGCCGGGGCGAGTTGCTCCGCGCCGCGCGGGCCGGTGGCCAGGCGGGAGAAGTCGTGGTTGGCGGTGGGCAGCACGATGTGCCCGCCGCCCTCGGTGAGTTCGGCCGCCGAGCGCCAGGCGTCCAGGAAGGGCTGCGGGGTGCCGCGGCCCTCGGCCTCGAAGTAGCAGGCCTCCTGGTGCCAGAACTCCTCGACCGTCCCGCCGTTGTTGTTCCAGAGCGAGCGCAGCGGCAGCCCGTGGTCCTCCCCGCCGAAGTGCAGGAAGAAGTCCGCGTGGAAGCCCGCCGCGACGGCGGCGGCCGGGTCGCCCCACTCGGCGAGCAGGGCGGCCTCGGGGTGGCCGCGGTCCAGCCAGTCGCGCAGCTCGGTCCAGAGCTTGGCGGTCTCCGCCTTGCCCGGGTCGTCCTTGACCAGCGAGTACGCCATGTCCACCCGGAAGCCGGACACCCCGAGGCCGAGCCAGTGCGCCATGATCGCGCGCAGCGCCGCCCGGTTGGCGCGCGGGCCGTCCGCGTCCACCGCCTGCCGCCAGGGCTCCTCCGAACTGCTGCGCGCGTAGCCGAAGTTGAGCGCCGGCTGACAGTCGAAGAAGTTCGGCCGGTACCAGCCGGGGCGGCTGCCGGGCGAGGCCACGAAACCGTCCACCGGGCGGTCGGACCAGATGTAGCGGTGGTCGGACGGGTCCTCGGCGGAGACCAGGAACCAGGGGTGGCGGTCGGAGGTGTGCCCGGCCACCAGGTCCAGCAGGACCCTGATCCCCCTGCGGCGGGCGGCCTCGACCAGGGCCACCAGGTCATCGGTGCCGCCGTAGCGCGGGGCGGGGGCGAGGTAGTCGGTGACGTCGTACCCGGCGTCGCGGAACGGCGAGGCGAAACAGGGGTTGAGCCAGACGGTGTCGATGCCGAGCCAGGCGAGGTGATCCAGGTGCCCGGCGATGCCGGCGAAGTCGCCTATGCCGTCGCCGTCGGAGTCGGCGAAGCTCTGCGGGTAGATCTGGTACAGCACGGCGTCGGCGAGCCAGTCGGGGCCGGGGCGGGTCGAGGTCATGGGTGGTTCCTCCTGCCGGGATCCGGGGGCCCGGGGCTGGCCGGGCGGGGCTGAGCCGGGACGGGCTCGGCCGGGGCCGAGCCGGGTGCCCCCGATTCTCGTCCAATCCCGGCCGTCCCGACAGCCCGCCTCGCCCCGTCACCGCCTTCTTCACGGGGCCCGCACCCGCGCTGCCTTCTTCACGGGACCCGCATCCGCGCTGCGTTCTTCACGGGACCCGCGGCGACGGCGCCCCCTACGAGGCCGCCGCCGCGCAGGCCGACGTGAACGCCCGGGCCCGCCGGGTGATCTCCGCCCAGTCCCCCGCCGCGACCACGTCCGGCGGCACCACGTCCGTCCCCGCGCAGACCGCGAGCGCGCCGTGCGCCAGGAACTCGGCGGCGTTGCCCGCGTTCACCCCGCCGGAGGCCACCAGCGGCACGTCGGGGTAGGGGCCGTGCAGGTCCTTGAAGTAGCCGGGGCCGAACGCCCGGGCCGGGAAGATCTTGACGGCGGCGGCGCCGAGGTCCACCGCGTGCGCGACCTCGGTCGGGGTGAGCGCCCCGAGTACCACCGGCACCCCGGCGGCGGCCGCCGCCTCGGCGACCTCGGGCCGGCAGCCGGGGGTGACCAGGAAGGCCGCCCCCGCCTCGACCCCGCGCCGGGCCTGCTCCGCGGTCAGCACCGTCCCGAGGCCGACCCGCCAGCCGGCCTTCGACGCCTTCTGTAGATGGTCCGTCACATTCGGTGTGGTGCAGGTGAATTCGGTGAGGTTGATGCCTCCCTCGGCGAGGGCGGCGCAGAGCGCGGCGGCGTCCGGGATCCGGGGTGCGCGGACCACCGCGATCACCGGGTCGTCGCGCAGGAAGGAGCAGCCGGCAGCGGCGGCGGAACCGGTCGCGGAAAGATCGGCGGTCGCGGAAAGATCGGTCGCAAGCGGACCGGTCGCGGACGGACCGGCCGGGGCCGGGAGATCGGTCGGGGCGGAGAGCTCGGTCATATGGCCAGGGTTCCTCGATCGGTGCGGCGCAGGGCGCGCCCGGGCCGGGCGCCGGTGGTGCGACCCTGCCGGACGACGGCGGTGCCGTTGACGTACACGTACTCGATGCCCTCGGCGGGCAGCCGGGGGCGCTCGAAGGTGGCGGCGTCCCGGACCTTGTCGGGGTCGAGGAGCACCAGGTCGGCGTGGTGGCCGGGGGCGATCCGGCCGCGCCGGTCCAGCCCCAGCCGGGCGGCCGGGCGGCCGGTCATCCGGGCGATCGTCTCCTCCAGCGTCAGCACGCCCAACTCCCGGCTGTAGTGGCCGAGGTAGCGGGGGAAGGTGCCCCAGGCCCGTGGGTGCGGCCGGGCCCCGACCAGCAGTCCGTCGCTGCCGACGGTGTGCGCGGGGTGGCGCATGATGGCCCGGACGTTCTCCTCGTGCCCGACGTGCTGGAGGATCGTGGTGGACAGTTCGTCCCGGCGCAGCAGGTCCAGGAACACCTCGGTGCCGGTCCGCTCCTCCTCCTCGGCCAGTTCGGCGACGGTGCGGCCGACCGCGCCGTCGAGCACGGCCGAGCGGACGCCGGAGATCTGGATCGTCGTCCAGTCGGTGACCACGCCGTGGCAGCCGTCGCTGCCCTTCTCCTCCACCTCGTACCGGATCCTCGCGCACTGCGCGGGGTCGGCGAGCCGCGCCAGCGTCGCGGCCGGGCCGCCCTCGGTGGCCCAACTCGGCAGCAGGGCGGCCAGGGTGGTGGATCCGGGCAGGTAGGGGTAGCTGTCCAGGGTGAGGTCGACGCCGTCGGCGAGCGCCCGGTCGAGAAGATCCAGCAGCTCGCCGGCCCGGCCCCGGTTGACCCCGAAGTTCATCGTGGCGTGGGTCAGGTGCAGCGCGCAGCCGCTCCGCCGGGCGATCTCCACCATCTCCGCGTAGCCCTCCAACGCCCCGGCACCGTACGAGCGTTGGTGCGGGGCGTGGAAGCCGCCGTAGGCCGCGACGACGGTGCACAGCTCGATCAGCTCGGCGGTGTCGGCGTACATCCCGGGGGTGTAGCTGAGGCCACTGGACATGCCGACCGCGCCGTCCAGCAGGCTCTTCGCCAGCACCTGCCGCATCCGGTCGAGTTCGCCCGGGGTGGGCGGACGGTCGGCCCACCCCATGGCGAGCATCCGCAGCGTTCCGTGCGGGACGAGGTAGCAGGCGTTGACGGCCGTACCGGTGCGGTCGATCCGGTCCAGGTAGCCGGCGACGTCCCGCCAGTCCCATTCGAAGCCGTCCGGATCGCCGTTCCAGCCCGCTATCTGGCGGCGCAGCGCGGGCAGCGTGACGTCGTCCACCGGGGCGTAGGACAGGCCGTCCTGGCCGAGGACCTCGCAGGTGACGCCCTGGGTGACCTTGGCCGGGTGCTCGGGTTCGAGCAGCAGGGCGAGGTCGGAGTGGGCGTGCATGTCGATGAAGCCGGGGGCCAGTACCAGGCCGTCGGCGTCCACCTGGTCGGGCGCGTCGAGGCCCTCGCCGATTTCGGTGATCAGACCGTCGGCGATCCGGACGTCGGCCCGGTAGCGCTCCGCGCCGGTGCCGTCCACCACGGTGGCACCCCGGAAGACCGTCGCGCCGCCGCCGTCCCGCCCACGCCTGGAGCCCGTTCTCTCCCCGGACATCAGAAGAACGTCCTGACCAGGCCGGTGACCTTCGGCTCGGCCGCGTCCGCGGAGTCCAGCACCGGGATCGCCGTCCACTTGTCGAAGGCCGTGCACGGGTGCGAGACGCCCAGTCGCAGCACCGCGCCGATCGGCGCGAGGTCGCCCGCGTCGCGCAGGAAGGCGTGCTGGTCGTTGAGCGCGGTGACCCGCGCCGCCGTTCCGGTCAACTCCGCACCGCCGCGGACCCGTTGCGGCTCGGGCAGGCCCTCGTCGAAGGGCAGGTCGCGCTTGCCGGCGTCCAGCAGCGCGAGCTGCGGCTCGGGCCGGGACACCACCCGGGCCCAGCCGTGCAGCGCGCCGCGGAACGGCGTCCGCCCACCGTCCCGGGCGAGCGGCGAGATGCCCCGGTAGAAGCCGTCGTCGTGGGCGATGTACGCGCCCGAGCGCAGCACCGTGAACGCCTCCGGCAGGCCCGCCAGCTCCTCGACCACCAGGTCGAAGTAGGCGCTGCCGCCGGCCGAGACCACCGGCCGGGTGCCGTCCGGGTAGGCGCTCGCCAGCCGGCCGTGCAGGTCGCCCAGCTCCCGCAGGTAGCGGCGGACGGCGGCCAGCCCCTCCGCCGAGGCGTCGTGCGCGATCGCGCCCTCGTAGCCGCCGACGCCCGCCAGGCGCAGGGTGGGGGCGCGCAGCACGGCGGCGGCGACCTCGACGGCGGCGTCCACCCCGCGGGCTCCGGTCCGTCCGCCGGGGCCGCCGAGCTCGACCAGCACCTCGACCGGCCGCTCGGCGCCGGCGGCGCGCAGCGCCTCGTCCATCAGCCGGACGCTCTCGGTGGAGTCGACCCAGGACAGGAAGGCGAAGTCCGGGTCGGCGGCGAGTTCGTCGGCGATCCAGGCGAGGCCGGCCGGGTCGAGCAGGGTGTTGGCGAGCAGGATGCGCTGCACCCCGAAGGCCCGGGCGACCCGCACCTGGGGCAGGTTGGCGAGGGTGATGCCGTGGCTGCTGGCGTCGAGCTGCGCCTGCCAGAGGGCGGGCGCCATGGTGGTCTTGCCGTGCGGGGCGAGCGCGACGCCCGCCTTGGCGCACCAGTCGGCCATGGTGCGGACGTTGTGGTCGACGGCTGCGCCGTCGAGGGTGAGCATCGGGGTGCCGAGCGAGGAGAGGGTGGGGCCGGTGGCGAGCCATTCCCGGGTGCTGCGGCCCCACGACTGCGGTGGAGCGGCTTTGAACCGCCAGTCGAGCGGTTCGTCGGCCAGGGCGGCCACCGCGCCACGGGCGATGCCCGGTCCGGTGACACTGCTTGCGAAGGTCTGCTCCACCGTGTTCCTCCATCCGCACAGGTTGCAACATGCGCAACGAGGGTTGCACATGCTGGCAACACGGTTCTAGCATCGGCGCCGGATCAAGGTCAACGGACCCGACTCCCGGTCAACGGGGTCGGCTCACGTGAGCGCTCTCGGACGACGCGGCACTCACACGCTCGCACGCAGCGGAGTCGACCCGGTGGGCCCGCTCTCGACGGAACGGCCGCAGACGAGGAGCCCCGCACATGCCGCGACAGGACACCCAGGGCCCGACCCGCCCCGGCCCTCCCCCGACGGCCGTGTGCGTGGGCGAGTCGATGGCCGTCCTGCTGCCGGACCGCCCGGGCCCGTTGGAGTCGGTGGAGAGCTTCCGGCTCTCGGTCGGCGGAGCGGAGTCCAACGTGGCGGGCGCACTGGCCGCCCACGGCGTGCCGACCGCCTGGATCAGCCGGGTCGGCGACGACGGCTTCGGCCGCCGGCTGCTCGCCGAGGTGGCCGCCCGCGGCGTGGACGTCTCGGCGGTCGCGGTCGACCCGCACCGCCCGACCGGCCTCTACCTCAAGGAGGTCGGCGGAAGCACCGGCGACCACCACGACCTCGGGCCCGGCCGCAGCCGGCTGCACTACCACCGGCGCGGCTCCGCGGCCGCCGCGCTCTCCCCCGACCTGCTCGCCGACCCGGCCGCCGCCGCCCTGCTGGCCGGCGCCCGGCTGCTGCACCTGTCCGGGATCACCGCCGCGCTCTCCGACGACTGCCTCGCCCTGCTGCGCGCCCTGCTCGCCGACCGCCGACCGCACCGCCTGGTCAGCTTCGACCTCAACTGGCGCCCCTCGCTCTGGCGCGAGCGCGACCCGGCCGTGCTGCCGCCGCTGCTGGACGCCGCCGACCTGCTGCTGCTCGGCGCCGACGAGGCCGAGGCCGCCTTCGGCACCGGCGACCCGGCCGCCCTGCGCCGCCGCTTCCCCGCCCCGGCCACCCTCGTGGTCAAGGACGCCGCCCGCCAGGTGACCGCCCTGGAACGGGACGGCACGGCGGTCACCGAGCCGGCCCTCGCGGTCGAGGTGGTCGAGGCGACCGGCGCGGGCGACGCCTTCGCGGCCGGCTACCTGGCCGGCACCGTCCGGGGCCTGGACCAGCGGCGCCGACTGCGGCTCGGCCACCTGAGCGCCGCCTGCGCGCTGACCGCCCACGGCGATCAGGCCGAGCTGCCGGACGCCGCCGTGGTGGCCGCGCTGCTCGACGCCTCGCCCGCCCAGTGGGCCGCCACCCGGGTCACCGCGGAGGGCATCACCGGCCCGGCCCTGCCCACCGAAAGCGCGCGCCCCGCCGGCCGCACACCGTCCGCCGGACCGCCGCCGTCCGCCGACCGGGCCCGGGCACAATGAGCGGGAACCCCGGCCCTCGAAGCGGAGCACGATGAGTCAGACCGTCACCCGCGCCCTGCGCATCCTCGCCGAGCTCGGCGAGGGCGAGCGTTCCCTCGACCAGCTCGCCGAGGTGCTCGGCGTCCACAAGACGACCGTCCTCCGACTGCTCCAGAGTCTCGAAGAGGAACGATTCGTCTATCGCGACGCGAGCTACCGCTACCACCTGGGCGCCGGCCTCTTCGCACTCTCCGGCCTGGCCCTGGAGCAGCGCGGCGTGCGCCGGATCGCCGCCCCGCACCTGGCCGAGCTGAACGCCGCCACCGGCCAGACCGTGCACCTGGCCGCCTACGAGGGCGGCGAGGTGGTCTACATCGACAAGTTCGACTCCCGCCACCCGGTGCGGATGTACTCCCGGATCGGCCTGCGCGCCGCCCTGCACAGCGCCGCCGTCTCCAAGGTGCTGCTCGCCGACCTGCCGCTGCCCGAGCGGCGCCGGGTGGTGGCCGGGATCGACTTCACCCCGCACACCGCGCGCACCCTGACCACCCCCGAGGCCCTGCTCGCCGAGCTGGAGAAGGTCGCCGCCCAGGGCTGGGCACAGGACCACGCCGAGCACGAGGCCTTCATCAACTGCGTGGCCGCGCCCGTCCGGGACGCCAGCGGCCGGGTGGTGGCCGCCGCCTCGATCTCCGTCCCGGACGTCGTCCTGCCGTACGAGCAGGTGCTGGACCTGCTCCCGCAGCTGCTCGCCACCACCCGCGCCGTCTCGGCCGACTGCGGCCGCCCCGACCACAACTGACGAACCGTCGACACAGTTAAGGAATCCGAATCCCATGACCTCCGAGCACCTCCGGAACGGCGAGAAGACCGAGATCCGCACCGACGGCGCCCCTGCTCCCGCCTGGATGTTCTCCCAGGGCGTCCGCAAGGGTCCGATCCTCCAGGTCTCCGGCCAGGGCCCGCAGGACCCGGCCACCGGCGAGTACCTGCACCACGGCGACGTGAAGGCGCAGACCCGCCGCACCCTGGAGAACGTCAAGGCCATCGTCGAGGCCGGCGGCGCCACCGTCGAGGACGTGGTGATGTTCCGCGTCTACCTGACCAAGCGCGCCGACTTCCCACTGATGAACGAGGTCTACGCCGAGTTCATCGACGAGAACATCAAGCCCGGCGGCGTGAAGCCGTGCCGCACCACCGTCTTCGTCGAGCTGCCGCAGGAGCCGATGCTGGTCGAGATCGACGCCCAGGCCGTCGTCGGCTGACGCACCGCCGCACCGCCGCACCGAGGGGCCCGGACGCCACAGTCGCATCCGGGCCCCTCGCCCGTCCGGCGGCCTGCTTGCCACACCCCCACCCGCACATTAGGTTAGGCTCACCTAACCAACTGGAGGTCCGTTCATGAGCCTGCCCACCGGCGACACCGAGGTCCCCGAGCCCACCACCGCCGAACGGATCCACAGCCTGCTCGGCACGACCTCCTCGCTCACCGTCCGCGCCCTCGGCGAGCACCACCACCTGAACACCCCGGTCTCCGTGCACGGTTCCCGGCTGCGCCTGCGCACCGCCCTGGACGACCCGCTCACCACGGCCGTCATCGGCGCCGCCGACGGTCTCGCCGTCGTCCTCGACGTCACCGACATCGCCCCCGTCGCCGTCCGCGACCGGGTCCGCGCCCGCCTCACCCTGGCCGGCCGGCTCCACCTGGCCCACCTCGCCGACGACGGCCTCGGCGTGCACCTGCGGGTGGACGTCGCCCACGCCGTTCTCGCCACCCCGTACGGCACCGGCGCGACTACCGCCGCCGACCTCGCGCTCGCCGGCCCCGACCCGCTGGCCCGGCACGAGGCCGCGCTGCTCACCCACTTCGCCGACGACCACGCCGAGGCGCTCGACGTCCTGACCCGGCTGCTCGACCCGGCCGTGCTCACCCACGACCCCGAGGTCCGCCCGCTCGCCCTGGACCGCTACGGCCTCGTACTGCGCCTGGACCACCCGCACGGCCACCGCGACGTCCGCCTGGTCTTCCCCGAACCGGCCCGGGACACCGAGGACTTCGGCCACCAGATGCACGCGCTGCTGGCCGCCGCCCAGTACGGCCTGCCGGTCCACCGGCGCTGAACCCGGCGCACCGCGAGCGCCGCCCGGTCACCGCTCGACCGCACCCCCAGCACCACCCGCCCGGTCACCGCTCGACCGCGTCCTCCAGCACCACCCGCCCGATCCGCGCGTACAGCTCCGGCCGCCAACGGCGCACCGCCAGCGCCAGCCCGACCCCGCCCGCGAACACCCCGATCACCAGGTACGGGATCAGCCGGAACAGCAGCGTGTGCGCCGCCTCCCCGGCCGCGGCGTCCCTGTTGAGCACCAGCAGCACCACCACCCCGGCCATCGCCACCCCGCCCACCAGCGGTGCGACCAGCGTCCGGAACCAGTGCGCGGTCTCCGGGTGCCGCCCCCGCACGTGGAAGTACCCGACCACGGCGAAGGAGCAGAGCGTCTGCACGACCAGGATCGCCATCGTCCCGAGCAGCGCCAGCAGCGTGTACAGGTGCGCGTACGGGTCCATCCCGGCCGCCAGGAACCCCGCCACCAGCCCCACCGCGATCACCGACTGCACCACCGAGGCGACGTGCGGCGAACCGTGCCGCGCATGGGTGCGGCCGAGCGCCGGGTGCAGCAGCCCCTCCCGGCCGATCGCGTACAGGTACCGGGCCGCGCACTGGTGGAAGGCCATCGCGCAGGCGAACGAGCCGGTGACGACCAGCCATTGGAACACCTTCACCGCCCAGGCCCCCAGGTGTGCGCCGAGCGGGTCGAAGAACAGGCTGTTGCCGTCCTTGCCCGGCACGGCGCCGCTCGCCACCGCGACCGCCCGCCCGACCCCGTTGCCGGACACGATCATCCAGGACACGAAGACGTAGAGCAGTCCGACACCGATCACCGACACCAGGGTCGCCCGCGGCACCACCCGCTTGGGGTCGCGGGACTCCTCGCCGTACATCGCGGTGGACTCGAATCCCACCCAGGACCAGAACGCGAAGAACAGGCCGAGCCCGGCCGCCGCCGCGCCCGAACTCCCCACCCCCCTCAGCGCGTTCAGCGGGTTCACGGCCTCGACCACGATCCCGTCCGGCCCGCCGCCGGAGAACAGCACCGCGAACGAGACCGCCCCCAGCACCCCGATCTCCAGCACCAGCGCGACCCCGAGCACCTTGGCCGTCAGGTGCAGGTCGAACCAGGCCATCACCCCGATCACCGTCGCCCCGAACAGCGCGTACCAGCCCCAGCCCAGGTCCGCCCCCAGCTGCGAACGGACCAGTCCGCGCAGCGAGTACGCGAAGAAGCCGAGGGCCGAGGCTTCGGTGACGACGTACGCCAGCACCGCGAGCAGCCCCGAGGCCATCCCGACCACCCGGCCCAGCCCGTGCGAGACGTAGCCGTAGAACGCGCCGGCCGCGGTGATGTGCCGGGCCATCGCCACGTAGCCGACCGAGAACACCGTCAGCACCACGGTCGCCACGATGTACGCGGCGGGCGCGCCGGCGCCGTTGCCCTGCCCGACGATGATCGGCAGGTTGCCCGTCATCGCGGTGATCGGGGCCGCGGTGGCGAGTGCCATGAACACCACGCCGACCAGGCCGACCGAGTCCGCCTTCAGCCGGTCGACGCCGCCCGTCCCCGGCCGCTCCCGCCCGGCCCTCTCCCCCGCCACGCCCCCGCTCCGGACCGCCATCCGGCCTCCTCGCCTCCCGGACCCGCCCGACCGCCGGACCGGCCGGACGCTGACCGTCCGACAGCATGGCGCGCCGGAGCAGCCCCGTGATCGGGCCGACGGCCCGCCGGAGCGGTCGGGTTGACGCCGCGTTCGACCGGTCGAACGGCGCTCCGGAACCCGCAGGAAGGGCGGGGCGCGACCGGGCGGGT